>CAZHIT010000013.1:2517-8198 GCA_964533125.1 uncultured Candidatus Sumerlaeota bacterium | reverse complement strand
AAACGCGCTGCCGGCGCTGGGGAGTTCCAGGGGCTGCTTGGCCTTGCGCCGGGCAGCGTAATCGTCCATTTTGGCCTTGATTGCCGCCGGGTCGCCTGGGTGGAGCGCGAGGCGCGCCTCGACCACGATTAAGTCGCTGTCCTGGAGGATGCTGCGGCGGTAGGAGAAGTCCATTTCCGCCTTGGAGAGCCGCCGGCTTTCGCCCCGGCGGTCCATGACGGTGACTGCCGCGACCACCCCGGCCATCTCGCCGTCGTAGGCGCCGGCGTTCATCACCACGCCCCCGCCTAAGGTCCCGGGGATGCCGTGGGCAAACTCGAGACCGGCAAGCCCCATCTGCCAGGCCGTCCGGGCCACCTCGCTTAAGAGCGTGCCGCCCCCGGCGGTCACCGCTGCTCCCTCGGCCGTAATCCACTGCAGGGCTCCGGCCAGCTTGATTACTACCCCGCGGACCCCTTTGTCCCGCACCAAGAGGTTTGAACCCCGCCCCATAACCAGGGCCGGGAGACCAAAACGGGTGCACAAACGCAGCACGCCGGCCAGTTCCGCCGGGGTGGCCGGCTGGACCAAAGCGTCCGCCGGACCGCCGATGCGGAAGGTGGTGTGCAGGGACATGGGTTCGCGGTATTTGATTCTGTCCGGCGGCAGGACTGCCCCCAGTTCGGCCAGCAGGTCAGCGTTGATGGCAGGCACCCTCTTTCCTCTACCATAGTTTCATTATATGTCATCCCGGGCCGAATTTGCCAGATTTCGTGCCTCCGGCCGGGACAGCGGTCATAGTTTGTCACGGCGTTACCCGGAAGCCTTTGGTGTCGTACAGGACGTCGTTTAAGAAGATGCTGAGTTTCCAGTCACCCGGGAACAGGCCGGGGGGATTATCGGCGACGGCGAGATCATACACCGCCGTGACGATGTCGGTGGGGGCCTGGACGGAGAAAAGCATGCTGTTGTCGGCCAGGGGCTGGAGCTGACCATCCGGGCGCAGGGCCGTGTAGGTGATAAGGTGCAGGCCGGGTGGCAGGTTGGTCCAGCGGGTGCGGCTGGTGATTTGGGCGGCCGCAGCCGGGATAGTGAATGGGTCGCCGGTACTATGGTCCTCTCCATCTCTATTCAGCGAGGTGTCAAGGAGATACACGGATTCTTCGTGCATTTGCCGGATAAGGCGCGGCAGGCATTCGGCCAGGCGGTCCGCCAGTTCGCCTGAGTTGGCGTATTCCACGATCTCCAGGCCATTTAGGTCGGTCGGTACCGGGCTCGTCCGCTCCTTCAGCAGTACCACGCGCTTGTTAAGACCCAGCAGGAGACCAAGTTCGAACAGGACGTTGGGATTGGCGCCGGTGATGTCCACTATGGCAAGACCGGCGGTTTGGATCGCCCGGCAAATTTTGCAGAGTACGGCGGCGGTTCCGGGCTGTTCGTCCGCCCGCCAAGGGACGAGGCCTGCTGCCCGGAGCGCGGGCACAATACCTTCGGTGTAGGCAGGGTCGCAGGCCGGGTCAAAGGGCATTCCGACAAAAACCGTCGCCGGGTCGGGTACGATATCCATTTGGCAGACCAGTCCGCTGATCATACAGGTGCGTCGCATGGTGTTCCTCCGCGCCCAGGATTATTCGCAGTCTCCTCCTATTGTCGAATATTCGGGGCGCGATTATGCGGGCGCGGTATATACTCCGTAAATATGGCAGGCGGGCCAGTAATTCCCGGCTATAAAAGCTGGTTTACGGGGCATTCTATGTTGTGTAAGGGTTCGTAAAGGCCGAGCCAAGACTGCTGCCGGATCCATACGGGTTCGTCAGTGGTCGGCCAAAGGTTAATACCGGGTCATCAGGTTCGGTATTAGCCGGCGGGCAGACTGTAATCTGTTTCTAAAATAGCGGCAATGGTCGCCAGATCGTTGTCGGTATCCCCGGGATGGATTATGGTCGAGCTAAGATCACTGTGGGTGCCGCAGGGACTTTTCCCTTCCCATCCTGGGTTGCGACGGCAGTCGCCAGATTGTCGCCGGAGCCTAAGGTACGCGCAGTGGTCGAGCCAAGGTTAGCATTGTTGCCGAGATTGTTTGTCGCAGCTGCAAGGTTGCGGCAGGCGATGCAGGTAGTAATGTTAGCTGTAGCGTAGGTCTTTACGGGCTCTTGCCTTTTCCCCGCCGGGATTCTTCCGGCGGGGTATTGTTGGTTATGCGGATTAGGGACGGTTTTTGTTTTGGCGGTAATACTCGTAGGTGATGGGCGTGCCGCCGCGCAGAGCGCCGCCGCCCAAAACCTCGGCCACGAACAGGGTATGGGTACCCAGGTCGGACGAAACCTCCGGCCGGATGCGACATTCGAGGTAGGAAACGCTGCCCGGCAGGAGCGGACAGCCGGTTTCTGGCCCTAGAGAGACGGTGAGGTTGGCGAATTTATCGACATTCCAGCCGGACTGGAAGCCGAAGTGGCGGACGGCCCAGAGGTCGTCCTGGCTTAGGACGGTGATGGCGCAGATCCCGCTGTCTTTAATATAGGCGTGGGTTTGGTTCGCCTGGTTGATGCCGATAGCGATTTGATTCGGTTTGCTGGTGATTTGAAAAACCGTGTTGCAGGTTTGGCCGTTCAGTTTTTCTCCTTGCCGGCTGCTGACCATGAACAGGCCGTAGGTAATGGCGAAGAGCCCACGGTTGACCTCCGCCCCTTCGCCGCCGGTGGGCACCACCGAGATGGCCGCCGGCCCCCCCGCCCCCGGCGCGGGGATAGCGGTCTCGCTCGCTTCGACCAGTTCAAACGCTTCCCGGGGCGCCCCGCAGACCGGACATTCTGCCGGCGGTTCGTCCCCGGTGTGGATATAGCCGCAGACGGTGCAGCGCCATTGCTTCATCCTTCCCGCCCCCTTCTCTCTTTATCGGTATTATTACCCGGCCGGACAGGGAAAAACCTAATCGGCCAGGAGCAGTTCGATCATGCGGTCCGCCGGGTCAATGATCGGCAGAATTTGGAGGGCTTTGAGCTCCGCTTTCAGATAGGGGAAATGAGTGCAGCCCAGGATGAGGGCTTCGGCCCCGAAGGCCTGCATGGCTTCCACCACCCCGCGCAGTTTGTACCCGGCGACGATCTCTCCAGCCGGACGCCCCGCCTCGATATCCACGACCACCGGCAGCTGGGCAAAGCCGATGGGCCAGCAGGCCGGGTTGCTCTGCTGGAGCGTGCGCTCGATCCCGGCCAGGCTTTGGTTGTTCGCCGCCATTACCCCGGGCCGCCGCAACGCGCTGGCCAGCTCGCGGTAGACATCCAGTGGGGTGATGATTTTCATCCCGGTGGCCTCCCGCAGGTAGGGCAGGTCGATAGCTCCGCTCATGGAGTTGCAGTAAATCATGATCCCGTCCGCCCCCTGCGCCGATAGGGTCCGGATGAGCCCTTCGACGTGACGGGTTAATGCTTCCGGTGCCAGTACCTGCAACGTGGACTGGGCCTCTGGAGTAGCCGATGCCGCGAGGCCGATGGCGGGGATGCCCCGGGCGCGCAGGCAGTCCAGGCCCATGCGGGTGTCGACCGGAGTGCCGGCGATACAGCCGGCTAAAAATGCTATCTCGCCCCGGCTTCTCTTTTGCCGGATGGGCTCTAGGGGAACATCGCTCATAATCGTTTGTTCCAAATTCATCCTCCTATGCTTTTGCGCCTGCCGGCGGGGTAGATCTGTTTTCAGTAAACGTTCTGGCTGCCGGCGGTTTTTCCTGCCGGCGGGAGGGCGAAGGGGGTGTTGCGCAGATAGAAAATGCCGGCCCGCAGCGCATGCTTCTCCCGCCATACTCGCCATTCCCCACGTCATTGCGAGCCGACACGCTTTCACGTCGCCGTGGCAATCTGGCAAACCCCGCACCTTTTTAGCGACCGACACTGGGCAACCGGGGCGAGTGTCGGGAGGCCAGACTACCGCGTCGGCCTTCATCACCCGTTACATCAGCCTTTGCACCCGGTCTCTGTGCTGACCCAGACAACCCTGCATCCACCATTATGCGGGCCTCCTCGCAATGACGTGAACAAACTCAGGCTGAATAACCGTAATACTTTTGCCCAATGACGACAGTTACAATGATTGGCACGGTTTCCCCGCCCCGTCAGGCACAACTTCCCCACCCCATCATTGAAAAAACCACCCTAACGATAGAGGGTGGTTTTAGTTCGGTCAGACCGGGCCGCATTGGCGCGCTATGCGCCGCCGCAGCACCTGGATGCGGAAGCGGGTTTGCTTAAGCTGCCGGGTGGATGCCGCCCGCTGGATGGGGTCAATAATGGCGCTGTGCCGTACCACCAACTGGCGCAGGCTGTCTTGTTCGCCTTGCAGTTCCCGGCGCAGGCGGGTGCACTGCCGCTGTTCCCGCGGCGCTTCTTTAACGGCGGGCGGGGATACCCGGCGCTCCGGACCGACGTCGTCCTTTTCGTACGGCTCCGTTACCTGGCCCTGCTCCGGGAAGGCGGCCTCCGGCCCGGCTTCCGGCCGGAATCGCTTGAATAAATTGCGCAGTTTCACCTTTTCACCTCCCCCGGCGAGACTATCCCGGTATATCTTATGGCGGCGGACCAAGGGAAGCGCTGACCCTTTGCCCCATTTATAGGCCCGGATGGACCTATTTAGCGCCGGGATGATGGAACCAGGCGAAGATGGCACAGCCGTACCATCGCCCTTGCTCCCCCCGGCTCATAGGCTAAAGCGGGTGAATAAACGAGTCTAAACCCCGGGGGAAAGGAGGGTTGGCGATGGAAAAACGGAAAAGCTGCCAGGCCTGTCCGCCCGATGACGGACATCACGAGGATTGCTGCGAAGAGCTGCTGCCGATGGTGGAAGACATGATGCATATGATGAAGATGATGCACAAGATGATGTGCCGCATGATGCACATGATGGAAGAGATGGAGCACCACTGCTGAGCCAGCCCGGGATCAGGCCCGAGGAGAAGACAAAGGCCAAGCCGACAGTACCATGCCGGCTTGGCCTGTTTTCTTGGTTGCACCAGTAACCTTAACGGCCTGGACTACTCCCCTGACCTGGATCCGCCTCTGCCGCCGCCTCGTCCTCTTCCCGGTACAATGGCAGCGAGACGGTGAACTCCGCCGTGGACGGGTCGGTGACCGCCACTTCGCCGCCGTGTGCCTCGACCACCGAGCGAACGATGGCGAGACCTAAACCGCTGCCGGATTCTTCGTCCGGCTGGTTCTGGCCGCGGTAAAATCTCTGGAAGATTTTCGGGACATCGGCCGGGCTGATGCCGGGGCCGTTATCCGTGATGCGCAGCTGCGCCCGGCCACCCTTGGCCGTGAGGCTGAGGCGCACCATACCCCCCGCTGGGGCGTATTTGATCCCGTTACTCACCAGGTTATCCAGGGCCTGCCCCAGACGACTGGCGTCGCAGGCCGCGGGCACCGCTGCGGGCGGCATCTGCGCGTCTAAGGTCACACCCTTCAGTCCCGCCGTTGCCGCCAGACGCACGAGGGAATCGCCAACCACCTGCCGCAGGTCGGCTGGCTCCAGCTGCAGCTGGATCACCCCGGCATCGAGACGGGAGAGCTGCAGGAGGTTTTCGGTCAGCTGCTTCATGCGCTCGATCTGCTGCCGGGCGTTTAGGAGAAAGTCGCGGCGCACGGCCGGGTCGCTGTCCGCCCCCTCCAGGAGGAGTTCGTTGAAGGTGTTGAGCGCGGTAAGCGGGGTGCGCA
>CAZHIT010000013.1:313-2507 GCA_964533125.1 uncultured Candidatus Sumerlaeota bacterium | reverse complement strand
GGTGCGCAGTTCGTGCGACATCTCGCCGATAAATTCCTTCAGCCGGTCCCGTTCGGCCGCAATGACCTGGAAGCTGGCCTGGAGGCTGTCGCTCATCCGGTTGAAATTGCGGGCGAGCGCCCCGATCTCATCCTGCCCAGCGTCGGGCAGGCGGTGCTGGAGCTGGCCTTCGCCCAATTCGGTGGCCGCCTGGGCCAGCTGGCGCAGGGGCAGACTGAGGGAGCGGGCAAGCCAGTAGGCCAGGAGCGCGGAGATGGCGAGACCGGCGATTACCAGGCGGAGCAGGCCGCCGAAGATGACCCGCCGGGCAGGATTGAATCCGGCCACCGGGTCGATGACCACCAGGGCCCGGACGATGCCGTGGCGAACGAAGGGCACTACCGCCCGGTACTCGTGGCCGGTTTGCAGGCTGCGGACGTCGAGGATGCCGGCCCGGATGGCTTCCGGCTCGGTAATGAGGGTCACTTTCACCCCGGCCGCCTGTTCCACCTGGGGCAGGGCGGCCTGCAGGTCCTCAATATCCCGGAACAGGGAAAGGTTGCGGACCATCACCGCCACCACCCGGGTGCGCTCGGCCATCTGGCCGGCTTCGTCCGAGCGGAAGTAGTCCATAAAAATCCGGTTGACGACCAGGCCGGTGAGACCCACCAGCACCAGGATGACCAGGAGGAAAGCCGCGAGCAACCGGGCCTGGATGCTGCGGAAAGCGATTTTGAGCATCATGCTTCCCCCCATTTGTACCCAACGCCGCGGACGGTCTCGATGTACTGCCGGTCAGGGGCATCCTCACTCAGTTTCTTGCGCAGGTTTTTGACGTGGACATCCACTGTCTTGGTGTCGCCCGGGTAAGCGGTATCCCAGATACTGCTCAGCAGTTCATCCCGGGTGAAAACCTTGCCCGGACGGCCGGCGAGGTGGCGGAGCAGCTCAAACTCCGTATGGGTCAGATACAAACGTTCGCCGGCCCGGAACACCCGGCGGCCTTCGAGGTCAATGGCCAGGTCCAGGGCCTGCAGGTGCTGGCCGGGGGGCACCCGCTCCGGCCGGGCGCGGCGGATAAGAGCGCGGACCCGGGCGCAGAGTTCCCGCACCCCGAAGGGTTTGGTGACGTAGTCGTCGCCGCCCAGCTCTAATCCCAAAACTTTGTCGATTTCGAGGTCCCGGGCGGTCAAGAACAGGATGGGGACGGCGGATACTTGCCGCCATTCCCGGCAGAGGTCAAAACCGGTGCCGTCCGGCAGGCCAATATCGAGGATGACCAGGGCAAAGTCGCCGGTGGCAAACCGGTCCCGCGCCTCGGCCGCGCTCCGGACCCCGGTCACCCGGAAACCCTCCTGCTGCAGGGCGTAGACGATGCCCATCGCTACCCCGCGGTCATCTTCCACCAGCAGAATATCCTTTTTCTCGCCGGTACCTGTACCCATCGCGCGCCCTCCTGTCCACTATGCCTTCCCTGGTTGCTTTGTCTGTCACTATTTTACCATAAGCGGTCAAGCCGCCGCAAAAGGGGTGTGGGCGGGAACCGCACAGACGCAAAAAAGGCGCACCCCCGGAAGGTATGCGCCAGCGTGTCTGATTGACGGTCGGGATTAGCCCCGGAGCGTCGCCTGCAGGTGTTCGTCGAGGATGGCCAGGCCCGCCCCGAAGTGCGACGGGTTGGTACCAAAGCCGATGCGCAGATGGCCGGGGGAGTCAAAACATTCGCCGGGGACCAGGAGCAGTTTTTTGGCCTCGTACACCTGGAGGCAGAATTTTTCCGTACTCACCGGCAAGCCGTGGAAGCGGGGGAAGGTGAGGACCCCGGCCTTGGGTGCGACGTACTCGATCGTGCCCGGGTACCGGTCAAACCACTCGAGCAGGGTCTGGCGGTTGGCAATCGCGAGGGGAATATTGCGGGCCATGATCTGCGGAATATGTGAGAGGGCGAAGGCCGCAAGATAATCGCTGATTGGGGAGTTGCTGATGGAGGTGTAATCTTTCCAGCACCAGCAGCGGTAGGCCACCGCTTCCGGTGCCGCGAGCCACCCGAGGCGCAGGCCGGAGAGGCCGAAGGACTTGGACATGCTCCCGATGCTGATGGCTTTTGGGCTGAGGCTACGGCCGTGCGCCGGGATCACCCCTTCGGTTAGGGCCAGGTCGTGGTACACCTCGTCGCAGATCAACCAGAAGTCCTTCTCTTCGGCCCAGCGGACCA
>CAZHIT010000013.1:0-303 GCA_964533125.1 uncultured Candidatus Sumerlaeota bacterium | reverse complement strand
TTGACGATAACCGCCTTGGTTTTATGGTCGATCAGTTCGGCCAGCCGATCCAGATTGGGCTGGTAGCCTTCGCTTAGGCGCATTTCCCAGTGTTTGACGTGCGCGCCCCGGGCTTCGGCCACCGAATACAGCGCCTGATACGCCGGGGATTGGATGATGACCGTATCCCCGGGCGAAATCAGCACATTGGCCAGGAGGAAGTTCGCCTCCACCGCGCCGCCAGTGACCAGAATATTGGCGGCGGTGGTGTTGCGGTATTGCCGGGCGATGACTTCCCGCAGGCGCGGGCTGCCCATGGTCGGG
>CAZHIT010000012.1:4793-18921 GCA_964533125.1 uncultured Candidatus Sumerlaeota bacterium | reverse complement strand
GCTGCTCTGCCAATTGAGCTACGTCGGCGGGAATAAGCGAGAACGTTTAAGATTTTACCGCATTTTGCGCCGCAAGTCAAGTGGAATATATTGTCCGCAGGCGCGGCATAGAAGGTTAGATTTGGGAAATCTGACCCAGGCGCAGTTCGGAATTTTCTTCGTTGCGGTTATCGAGGTAGCGCTCCAGTTTGCGTTTTACCCGCTGCAGGGCGTTATCGATGGATTTGACGTGGCGCTTTAGGTCGCCGGCGATTTCCTGATAGGACTTGCCGTCAAGATAGGCCATGAGCACTTTCCACTCGAGATCGCTTAAAATCTCACCCATTTTTTCCTCGATGTCGCCAAACTCTTCGCGGCTGATAATCAGCTCTTCCGGGTCGGAGATTTTGGAGCCGGAGAGGATATCGAGAAGTGTCCGGTCCGAATCTTCATCATAAATCGGTTTGTTCAGCGACACATAGGAATTGAGCGGGATGTGCTTTTGCCTGGTCGCCGTTTTGATGGCGGTGATGATTTGCCGGGTGATGCAGAGTTCGGCAAAGGCCCGGAAGGAGGAAAGCTTGTCACTCCGAAAATCCCGGATGGCTTTGTACAGACCGATCATGCCTTCCTGGATGATGTCTTCCCGGTCCGCACCGATTAAAAAATAAGAACGTGCTTTCGCGCGTACGAAGTTTTTGTATTTATTGATGAGAAACTCTAAAGCCAGGTCGTTCCCGTCTTTTGCCCGGCCGATGATATCCTCGTCGATCATCTCGCCGTATCCATCGCCAAAGTCGCCCGGCACGTTACAGTTCATGCCCAAACTCACCGCCCCCGTTTTCCCAAAATACTTGCGCGCAGCCGGCCGGTCACTCTGGCGAAGCGGAGGAAAAGTTGCAAAAAAACTGGTCAATTCATGTATCATTATACCTTATTCCCATTCTAGCGTCAAGCCTGTCCCAAACCGTGCCCAGCCCTGCCTGACCCCTTGGACACTCGCTGCCGGACCGCTTCGAACAGCATGATGGCCCCGGCGACTGCGGCGTTTAAGGACGAAATCTTCCCCTGCAGGGGGATGCGGACCAGAAAATCGCATTTTTCCCGTACCAGCCGGCTGATGCCCTCGCCTTCGCTGCCGATGACGAGCGCGAGCGGACCGGTGAGGTTAGCCTGGTAGTACAGGGTTTCACCCGTCATATCGGCCCCGGCGATCCAGATCCCCTGCGCTTTTAGTTCGTCAATCGTCTGACTTAGGTTCGTGACCCGGGCCACCGGCACGTACTCAATCGCCCCGGCCGAAGCCCGGCCGACGGCCGCGGTGAGCCCGACGGCTCGGTTTTTGGCGATGATGACCCCGTGCACCCCGGCCACATCGGCGGTGCGAAGCAGCGAACCGAAGTTCTGCGGGTCCTCCAGCCGGTCGAGGATGAGCAGGAAAGGCGCTTCCTGCTTTTCCCAG
The DNA here is from genome assembly GCA_964533125.1 of uncultured Candidatus Sumerlaeota bacterium. GTDB lineage: Bacteria > Bacillota > SLNR01 > SLNR01 > JBMNPB01 > CAZHIT01. The sequence continues at coordinate 17,480 of CAZHIT010000012.1, read as the reverse complement.
GCGGCGGCCAAGAGGTCATCCACTGCCACGTACTCTTTGGCGGCGGCGAGAGCGATCACCCCTTGGCTTGCCCCGCTGCCCAGACTGTCGAGTTTTTTGCGGTCCACTTCCTGCACCGGGATGTTCTTCTCCCGGGCCAGGCGCGTAATTTCCCGGATCGGACCGGAGGCTGTGCCCGCGGCCAGGAGGATTTTGTTCACCGGCCGGCCGGCGCGCAGGGCCTCTAAGACTGCGTTCCGCCCCTCTAACTGTTCATCCATAGCATCCCACCCTCAATCTTCTGTCGGCGCCCTTCTCTTATTATGAGTCGGGCCCCTGGGATTATGCCAAACTTCGCTTTTCCGCGCTTAGCCCTGACCGAGGTAAAGATCCCGCACCTCCGCCATTTTCCCGCAGGACATTTTCCCTTCCGGGCAGGGACCCATAAGGCACCCCGGGCCGGCGCCGCGGAACAGGGTCGGCGCCACGTTCTTGACCAGGCGCAGCATTTCGGTCGCGAGGCCGCGGATTTCCCATTGCGCCCGCTGGCAGCAGCGCAGGCGGAAAAAGTGCTGCAGTTCCCGGGCGTTCATGGTCACCAGCATTTTGGTCTCGGCGGCGTTGGGTAAGACAAAGCGCGCGTCTTCGTTGCTGGCTTCCCCCAGAGAACCCAGTTGGATGTTCCAGGCGTAGTACCAGTCCTGGATTTGGCGCATCTGCCGGTCGTATTCGGCGGCCGCCGCTTCGCCTAAAGCGAGAATACGCGGCGGGATGATATAATCAAAGACGCCGTCCGGGCTCTGGCCGCTCATTTTGCCCACGTAGCGCTGGGACTGGACGCTGAAACTGGCCAGGCGGTGGCGGGTGATTTGGGCCAGGAGGCTCCGTGACACCCCCTCGATCCCGAAGGTGAACACGGCGTGCTCGATGGGCGAGAGATGCCCCATATCGACCAGCTTGCCGATGAACTTCTTCTGATCGGCGCGCTCCACCCCGGCCTTAAGCTCATCAATGTCGGCCTGGGCGTAGCAAAGCTTCGCGCCCATCGCAATAATCTCTTCCGGCACCCCGGTGTGCCGCAATAGTTCTACGTGCAGACTTGTCCTGCCCACCTCAACACCCCTTCGTTTGCCGCCCGCGGGACGGCTGGCTTTTCCCCATTATACTACAAAATGAAGCAAAACAGACGGAAATTTTATTCCGCCTGTTCGCCGGCATCAAAAAGGGTTTGCAAACGTTCCATCTGGCCGCTGGCGTACAGATAACCGATGAGACATTCAAAGGCAGTGCTGCTGTGGTAGGTGGGTCCATCGGCGCTCCGGGGGATGTGGCCGGGCTTGGCGTTGCGGCCCCGGCGGACAATATCCTTTTCTTCTGGCGTCAACAGGGGCATAAGGCGCAGCAGAAGCGCGGCCTGGGCCGGGGCGCGGACATACTGGACCGCGGCCGGATGCAGTTGGTTGGCCTGGGTGATGCCGCGGCTGATCAGCAGAGAACGGATGTGAAGCTCATACACCGCGTCCCCCAGGTAGGCAAGCGCGAGGGGGGACATCCCGTCCGGCGGGGCTGGATCGGGCCGGAACGGGGGGAGTTCTGGCGGCCGGGGCGGTTTTGGCGCTGCGGCGGCGGGGGTTAGCGGCCGCCGGTTGAAGATGGCCGTCAGCCGCTGCCACCGGGTCCCGGGGAGGGCTTTCACGCTTTCCGCTTCCAGCGGACCCCCTGTGGGGTATCCTCCAGGATGATGCCCATTCCCCCCAGCGCATCCCGGATCCGGTCGGCCTCTTTCCAGTTCTTGCGCTTGCGCGCTTCTTCCCGCTGCGCGATCAGGGCCTGCACCTCTTCTTCGAGGTTAGCCTCGCCCTTGGCCTTGGTCAGGATCCCCAGGATGTCGCAGATCTGCCGGAAGAGACCCGCCGCTTGCACCACCAGAGCCAGGCTCGCTTCCGGCCCGACCAGGATATTGATGTCCCGGGCCAGGTCAAACAAGGCCGCCACCCCGTCGGCGGTGTTGAAATCGTCGTCCATGGCTGTCGTAAACTTATCGAGGTTCACCGCGAGCTTGGTTACGATCTCCTGCTCATCGGCGGACATTTCTGCCGCAGCCGCCGACTGGCGCAGATGCTCCAGCTTGTAGTGGGTGTTGTATAGGCGTTCGAGCGCGCTCTTGGCGGAGGCGAGCTGTTCGTCGCTGAAATTCAGCGGGCTGCGGTAGTGAGCCGAGAGGAGGAAGAAGCGCACCACCTCGGGGTCGAAGACCCGGCGGATATCGCGCACGGTGAAGAAATTGCCGAGGGATTTGGACATCTTCTCGCCGTTGATGTTTAAGTAGCCGTTGTGGATCCAGTACCGGGCGAAGGTCTGGCCGGTGGCCGCCTCGGACTGGGCGATTTCGTTTTCATGGTGGGGGAAGATGAGGTCGGCCCCGCCGGCGTGGATATCCAGAGTGTCGCCTAAATATTTGGAGGACATGGCCGAGCACTCGATGTGCCAGCCGGGGCGGCCGCGGCCCCAGGGACTGTCCCAGGCCGGTTCGCCCGGTTTTTGCGCCTTCCACAGAGCAAAGTCCATGGGGTTGTTCTTGCGTTCGTCCACGTCCACCCGGGCGCCGGCGGCCAGTTCGTCCACACGCTGGTGGGAGAGCTTGCCGTAATCCTCGAACTTGGCGGTGTCGTAGTAGACATCCCCGTCGACCTCATACGCGTGACCGCTGCCGATGAGGTTTTGGATGATGCCGATGATTTCGGGGATATGGTCGGTGGCCCGGGGATGGACATCGGCCCGGCGGATCCCTAAAGCATCAGCATCAACGAAGTACTCGGCGATGAACCGCTCGGCCAGTTCCGCCACGGTAATCCCCAGTTCGGCCGCCCGGTTGATCATTTTATCATCGATGTCGGTAAAATTCTGCACGTAGGTGACCCGGTAGCCCCGGTACTCCAGGTAGCGCCGGATGGTATCGAACAGGGTAAAGGGCCGGGCGTTCCCGATGTGAAAATAGTCGTACACCGTGGGGCCGCAGACGTACATCCCGATTTGCCCCGCGCGGAGCGGAATAAGCTCTTCCTTGTGGCGGGTCAGATCGTTGTAAACTTTGATCATTTTATCCTCCCTTTCTTCTTTCCCGTAAAATTAACGGCCCCCCACGCCCGCGAGCCTATGGCTGCAGAGACGGAGGGGGCCCCGTGGTTCCACTCTGATTTACACTCAGGCGATCCCGGTATGACCAGGAATCGCGGCCCGGTAACGGGGGCTGCCGATAGGGCTTACTCAGCTTATGCCTTTCAGTCTACAGCTCGCGGGGGCACTTCAACCCGGCATCCCAACTGCTTCCAGCCAAGGCAGTATTCTCTGCGGGGATTTCCTGGTTGCATCTTCCCGTTCATCGCTTTTGTCTGCATCGGGTGAACTACTTACTATTCTATGCTGTCCCCGGCTGACTGTCAACCCCGCCGGGCTGCCGCCAAACGCTGTTCTACTTTTAGCCGGCCCAGCAAGGGGATGAGGTTGTGCAGCTCCGGTCCGTGGGTCTGGCCGGTGAGCGCGACCCGCAGCGGCATGTACACCCTTTTGCCCCCCAATTTGAGCTCCTTGGTCAGCCCCTTCAGGATGGTCTGCACCGCCTCGGGCGATAGATCCGGGAGAGCCAGGATACGCTCGGCAAAGGCGCCCAGGACGATGGGAACGTGTTCACCCGTGAGGGCTTCGCGCGCTTCATCGTTTTCCGGCTCTACCTCCGCCTGGAAGAACAGGGCGACGTGCTCGGTAATCTGCCCGACGTAAGAGAGATGCTCTTTGACCACACCCACCACCTTCTGCAGCCAAAGGTAATACTCCGGGGTCAGTTCCTCAGGAATCAGTCCAGCCGCACGGAGGTGGGGGATGGCGAGGTCAGTGATCCGCTGGTCGGAACTCTGGCGGATATAGTGGCCATTCATCCAGTTGAGCTTGTCGATGTCGAAGACCCCCGGGTTGCGGGCGATACGCTCCAGGGAGAACTGGCGGATAATTTCGTCGGTGGTAAAGAGTTCCTGCTCGCCCTCCGGGGACCAGCCAAGGAGCGCCAGGAAGTTTAACATGGCCTCCGGCAGATAACCGTCTTCCCGGTATTGGCCGACAAAGGCGGCGCCGTGGCGCTTGCTGAGTTTGGTGCGGTCCTCGCCCAGGACGACCGAGACATGGGCAAATTGCGGCAGGGCAAAACCCAGGGCCTGGTAGAGGAGGATTTGGCGCGGCGTGTTCGAGATATGCTCTTCGGCCCGGATGACGTGCGTAATCTTCATGTCGGCGTCATCCACGACGACGGCGTAGTTGTAGATGGGCATCCCGTCGGGACGGACGATGACGTAGTCGCCCAGGATATCGCTTTCAAACTCGACCCGGCCGCGGATTAAGTCGTTTAGGACGATGGTCTCGCCGGGCGGAACCCGGAAGCGGATGGACGGCGACCGGCCGGAGGCAGCGAGTTTCTCCCGTTCGGCCGGGCTGAGATGGCGGCATTTACCGCTGTACCGCGGGATTTCGCCCCGTGCCGTGGCTTCTTCGCGCTCCCGCTCCAGTTCTTCCATGGTGCAGTAACATGGGTATGCCTTCCCTTCGGCCAGCAGGCGCTGCGTGTGCTGACCGTAGACGGCCAGCTTTTCGGTCTGGCGGTACGGCGGATAAGGCCCGCCGATATCCGGGCCTTCATCCCAATTCAGGCCCAGCCACTTCAGCTCGTCAATCACCATTTGCTCGTATTCCGGTTTGGAGCGGGCGGCATCCGTGTCCTCAAACCGCAGAATGAATTTGCCCCCCTGGCTGCGGGCAAAAAACCAGTTAAACAACGCGGTCCGGACGGTTCCGACGTGGATGCGTCCGGTCGGGCTGGGGGCGATCCGCACCCGTACTCCCTCGCTCATAGGTCCACCTCCCGGTTCTCTTGTGGGCTTTGGTTAGAATATTATACCACATTCCCGGCCTGTCCTCCAGCTTTTCCCCGGAGCGTCCATAGACAGAAAAGCGGGGACTACTCCCCGCTGCTGACCCTGAGTTCGACCGGCGCAATCCCGTACGCAGTCAGCCCCACGGCCCGGGCCGCCCCGCGGGAGAGGTCGATGATTCGGCCTTTGACAAAGGGGCCCCGGTCGTTGATGCGGACGACCACGCTTTGGCCGGTGTAGGTGTTGGTGACCTTGACCTCTGAGCCAAAGGGCAGGGTCCGGTGGGCGGCGGTGAGGGCGTCCTGGTCGAAGGTTTCGCCGTTTGCGGTCTCGCGCCCGTGGAAGCCCGGCCCGTACCAGGAAGCCCACCCACGAATCACTTCGCCCCCGCTCTCTCCGGCTAGGGGAGCGGCGCCCAAGGCCCGGCGCAGGTTATTGGCCCAAAGCAAGGCCAGTTCGGAAGGCGTACAGCCGTTGAGCGCGGCGCTCTCGGCATCCGCCGTGGCCAGGAGTTCGGCGCCGGCATTAACCACCGCACTGCTGTTCAAGTAACCTGGCTTAATCCGTTCGGCGGCCAGACCGCTTTGCGTCAGCCGGACAATCCGGCCGGTGATAATCCGGGCCCGCTCGATACTGGTAAGGTCCCCGCTGCCGGTCCGGATGCGGACCACCGGGACCCCGTTAATCGCTACCTCCCCGATTGGACGGTCGCCGTCTTGGCGGATGGCCATCGTCACCGGGCCAACCCGGGAGCCAAACACACTGACCGGTACCAGCAACAGGAACAGCAGCAGTAAGCACCCCAGGAACCGGCTGGACCGCAGTCGGAAGTTCATCATCATCTCACCCCGCTCTTTCCCAAAATTACCAATTTTGGTTAGTATGCGCGGGGGAGGGAGGTTTATGCATGGGCGGGGATAAAAAACAGCCCCTGGTAGAGGGCTGTTTAGACCGTCTGGTTGTCTCCGGTAACAGGATAATATAGCACGGGGCGGGAGTAGCCCTGGACCCGCTTGGCCCGCGACCTTATTCGATCAGCGCAGTCGCGTAAGCGGCAATCCCTTCTCCCTGGCCAGCAAAGCCCAAACCCTCCGTGGTAGTCGCTTTTACATTGACCTGGGTAACCGGCATGCCAAGGGCCCGGGCGATGTTTTCGTTCATGGCCGCGATGTGCGGCGCGAGGCGGGGCGCCTGAGCTACTACCACCGCATCCACATTGCCCACCGTATAGCCAAGCTCCCGGAGGATCGCGGCAGTCTCCGAGAGCAAGAGCAGGCTCGAAGTCCCCGCATAGCGCTCATCCGTATCCGGAAAATGCCTCCCTATATCCCCGGCGCCGGCGGCTCCCAACAGCGCGTCGGCGATGGCGTGCGACAGAACATCCGCGTCGGAATGACCCAGCAGCCCCCGGGCGAAGGGGACCAAAACCCCGCCCAGTACCAAATCCCGGCCTTCCACCAGCCGGTGGACGTCGTAACCCATGCCAATCCGCATTTATCCCGCCTCCCGCTGCCGGATAATCGCTTCGGCCAGAAGCAGATCCTCCGGGGTAGTGAGCTTGATGTTCTCATAGGAGCCGGAAACGATTGCCACCGAAGCCCCGGTGCGCTCCACCAGGGAAGCGTCGTCGGTCCCGTAAAACCCGTCCCGCTGCGCCTGCTCATATGCCGCGAGCAGGAGCGGGTAGGCAAAGACCTGCGGCGTCTGAGCGATCCAAACCCGGCTTCGCTCCAGAGTAGCCTCTACCCGTCCTTCGGCGTCGGAGAGCTTCAGCGTTTCCTTGGCTGGTACCGCCAGGATGGCCGCCCCGGCCGCATACGCCGCCGCCAGGACCTGCTCTAAACAATGCAGGGGCACGAACGGTCGTGCCCCATCGTGAACCGCAACATATTCCGGAGGACTGGCCGCGAGCGCAGTTAACCCCCGGTACACCGAATCCTGGCGGTTTGGCCCGCCGGCCACCAGGGTCACCAGCCGCTTCAGGCCGGTACCGGGTAGCAGCTCGTCCCAGCAATAATCAAGGTAGTCCGGTGCGACGACCAGCACGATCGCCTCAATCGCCGGACAGGCCGCCAGGGCTTGTAAGGTATGGGCCAGCACCGGTTTTTGGTTGAGGGTCAGATACTGCTTGGGCGCCCGGGCCCCCAGGCGCTTGCCCTGCCCGGCCGCCGCCACCACCGCCGCCGTCTTCATCCGCTCCACCCCGCTACAGCGCCCGTTCGGCGGTCAGGATTTTCAGCTTGGCAAAGATCATCCGTCCGGCCGCCGTCTGCAAGACACTGGTGACCAGGACGTCGACGGTCTCGCCGATAAAGCGTTTGCCGCCGTCGACCACAATCATCGTCCCGTCGTCCAAATAGGCAACCCCCTGGCCGGCCTCTTTGCCGTCCTTGATGACATGGACCACCATTTCTTCGCCCGGCAGCACCACGGGCTTAACCGCGTTCGCCAGTTCATTGATATTGAGCACCGGGATGCCCTGCAGTTCGCAGACCTTGTTTAGGTTATAGTCGTTGGTCAAGATTTTGCCGCCGATCATTTTGGCAAGCTTGATCAGCTTGCTGTCGACCTCGAGGTTATCGCCTAAGTGCTTTTCGTTGATCTGCACCGGGATATCCAGGTCCTTCTGGATCTTGTTCAGGATATCCAGGCCCCGCCGGCCGCGGTTGCGCTTGAGCGGGTCGGACGAATCGGCGATGTGCCGCAGTTCTTCCAGCACAAAACCGGGAATCACCAGAATCCCCTCGATGAAGCCGCTTTTGCAGATGTCAAATACCCGGCCGTCGATAATTACGCTGGTATCGAGGATCTTATAGGCCATTTTCGGCTCCTGCCGGCTCTGCCGCTCGCGGCCGCCGAAGACCGGGAACCCGGCAAACAGATGGGCGATATCTTCGCGCTTGTGCAAAGCGATGCTGATGCCCAAATACCCTAAGATCACGCTTCCCAGCGGCGAGAGGACGACGCCCACCCAGGGAATCCGGGAAAAGGCCGCCCCTAATAAATTAGCAATTATAAGTCCGATAATGAGTCCGATGGCGCCGGCGATGATGTCCTGCATCGGCGCCCGCTGCAGCCGGGTTTCGATCCAGACGATGACTTGCCAGATCCAGCGCGTCGTCCAGGGCGCCAGGATAAAGCCAATAATCCCGCCGACCAGGGCCCCGATAGCGAGCAGACTGCCGACGGAGATGACCGTAATCGTGTACCCGACCACCGTGGTCAGGTATGGCAAACTGAACAGAATAATGGCGTAGCCGCCGGCGATGCCCCCCAGCGTCATGATCACCCGCATGACTTTATTCGCCAATGGTTCTCACCTCCCGTCCCTGCCTGAAATCTGACTTTATCTTGTCCGGTCCTCAAGCGCTTTATTTGCCTGACTCAATTGGAAATACAAAATACGCCAGGCTCAACTGACGTACTTAAGTACCGGACAATTGCCTTATCCAACATACTCTTCAAGTAACAACTCAGCCTTCGTTTCTTCCAATCCTTTTGCCAATACCAGCTCGCTGATCAGAATCTGCCGGGCGCTGTCGAGCATCTTGCGTTCGCCGGTAGATAGTCCTTTTTCCTTGTCGCGCTGCATTAAATTGCGCACCACTTCGGCCACTTCGAAGACATCGCCGCTCTTGATTTTCTCTAAGTTCGTCCGGTAGCGACGGTTCCAGCTGACGGCCATTTTAACTTTCTTCTCCTGGAGGATCTCCAGGACCTTATCCACGCCGGCGGCGTCGATGATGCACCGCAGGCCGATGTTCTTGACGTTGTTGATGGGGATCATCACTTTTAAATCACCGATGGGCAGGCGCATGATATAGTATCGCTGCTTTTCACCGAGGACTTCCTTTTCCTCGATGGCCTCAATAATACCCGCACCGTGCATGGGATAAACGACTTTATCCCCGATATTAAACATCGGTGTTCCCCCTCTGAGTTTGAAAAAACTTCCTGTATCAAGGATACCATATTTCCCGGCCAGTGTCAAACCCTGCAGACCTGACCAACTCCGCCAGCATTTGGCAGGGCGTTATCGGCCGGCGAGCGCCGCCTCCAGCGCAGCCTCCACCGAGTCCACCCCGACGAGGTTAACGCCCGGAAAATCGGCACGATTGAGGACATTGGTGGCGGGAAGAAGACAGGTGGTGAAGCCCAGTTTGACCGCCTCTTTCACCCGCTGGTCCACCCGGCTGACCGCCCGGACCTCTCCGCCCAGGCCGACTTCGCCCATCACGCACAGCCGGGGCTGTACCGCCTGGTCGCGGAAACTGGAGGCTACGGCCACGACCACGCCCAGGTCCACAGCCGGTTCCTCAATCCGCACGCCCCCGGCGATCTTTAAATAAGCGTCACAGCTCTGCAGGTGCAGGCCGACGCGTTTTTCCAGCACCGCCATCAGGAGCGAGAGGCGGTTATAATCGACCCCGGTCGCCATCCGCCGGGGCATTCCGAAGTTGGTGGGACTCACCAGCGCCTGTAGTTCCACCAAAACCGGCCGGGTCCCTTCCATGCAGGCGACCACGACCGAGCCGGGCACTCCCTGGGAGCGCTCGGAGAGGAAGAGTTCGGAGGGATTGGTCACTTCCACTAAGCCCGTATCGCGCATTTCGAAAATCCCGATTTCATTGGTCGAGCCAAAGCGGTTTTTTTCCGCCCGCAAAATCCGGTAGGTGTTGTGCCGCTCCCCTTCAAAATACAGCACCGTGTCCACGATATGCTCGAGCACCCGGGGACCGGCGACCGTGCCCTCTTTGGTCACATGGCCGACGATGAACACCGGCACCCCCCGGGTTTTGGCCAAATTCATCAGCCGGGCGGTGCACTCCCGGACCTGGCCGACGCTGCCGGGGGCGGACTGGAGATCGGGGTTGCTCACCGTCTGGATGGAATCGATAACCAGGAGCACCGGCTCCAGGTCGCTGACATAGTCCTCGACCGAGGTCAGGTCGGTCTCAGCCACGACCAGGAGGCGGTCGGAAAGCGCGGTCAGGCGGTCGGCCCGCATCCGGACCTGGCGCGCCGATTCTTCGCCGGAGACATAGAGCACCGGCCCGTAACTGCGGGAAAAGTTGTTTGCGGCCTGCAGCAGCAGGGTCGACTTGCCGATGCCCGGGTCGCCGCCGACCAGGACCAGCGAACCGGGAACCACCCCGCCCCCCAGTACCCGGTCGAGCTCGCCGTTCCCGGTGGAGTACCGCGCGTCGGCGCTGGTCTCGATGGCGGTGATCGCCTGCGGCCCCGTGTCCGAGCGGTGCAGCTGGCTGCCTGCCGCCGGTTTTTTGACCTCAACTTCCTCCACCAGCGAGTTCCACTCATTGCAGTTGGGGCACCGCCCCAGCCAGCGCAGGGATTCGTGGCCGCACTGTTGGCAGACGTACTTGGTTTTCGGTTTCGGCACGGCGGTTCTCCTTTCCGGTCGGCGGCCTGATAATCGGGCGACCGGGGCTAAACCCGGCGCTCCGCCTGCATCCATTATAGCACATCTGCCCAAGGCCAGCACCTTGAGCGCCCCATCCGGACCGGCCGCCCGCCAGGCGATAAGAAAACCCCCGGCCGGGGACAAAACCCGCCGGGGGTGCTTGGGCTGTTTGGTTATTGGACGGCCGCTTTCTTCCCGAACACGAACTCTCCGTCCCGGAAATCGGCCTCAACCACGTCGCCGCTGCGGTATCTGCCTTTGAGAACATCTTCAGACATGACATCTTCGACCAGCCGCTGGATCGCCCGCCGGAGTGGTCTCGCGCCGAAATCCGGGTCAAACCCCTGCTTCGCGAGTTCCGCTTTGGCCGCATCGGTTACCGTAAGCTCAATCCCGGATTCCTTCAGCCGGGAACTTAAGTCGCGGAGCATCAGGCCGACGATCTCCTTCAGTTCGTCCGCAGTGAGGCTGTGGAAAACGATGGTCTCGTCGACCCGGTTGAGGAACTCGGGCCGGAAAGTCCGCTTCAGCTCCTCGGTCACCCGGTCTTTCATATCGCGGTAAACGGCCTCCGCCTGTCCCTCGGCCGGCCGGAAGCCTAGGGTGGCTTCCCGCTTCAGGAGCGAGGCGCCGACATTGGAGGTCATAATAACGACCGCGTTCCGAAAGTCCACCGTCCGGCCCTTGGCGTCGGTCAGCCGGCCATCCTCCATGATTTGCAGCAGGATGTTGAAGACTTCCGGGTGGGCCTTTTCGATTTCGTCCAGCAGGATGACCGAGTAGGGTTTGCGTCGCACCGCCTCGGTCAGCTGGCCGCCCTCTTCGTAGCCGACATAGCCCGGCGGGGCGCCCACCAGACGGGATACGGTGTGCCGTTCCATGTACTCGGACATATCGATGCGCACCATGGCGTCTTCGTCACCGAACAGAGCCTCGGCGAGAGCCCGGGCGAGTTCAGTCTTGCCCACCCCGGTGGGACCAAGGAAGATGAAGGAACCGATGGGCCGCTTCGGGTCCTTTAGGCCGGCTCGCGCCCGCCGCACCGCCCGGGCCACGGCGGTCACCGCTTCGGCCTGGCCCACCAACCGCTGATGCAGCACTTCTTCTAGCTTCAGCAGGCGGTCCGATTCGCCCTCCGAGAGGCGGCGCACCGGGATCCCGGTCCAGCTGGAGACGATATGGGCGATGTCGTCTTCCCCGACCACGGCCTTTTCGGTGACATTACTCTGCTTCCACTGCCCCCGCAGCTGATCCAGTTCCGCCTTGAGCTTTTGTTCTTCATCGCGCAGGCGGGCCGCCTTTTCAAACTCCTGGCTTTGGATGGCGGCATCCTTCTCTTTGCGGGCGGCCTCCAGCGTTTCTTCCTTATGTTTTAAGTCCGGTGGGGAGACCAGGGTCTTTAAGCGCACCCGGGAAGCCGCTTCGTCAACCAAGTCGATCGCCTTGTCCGGCAAAAAGCGCCCGGTGATGTACCGGTCGGACAGTTTCGCGGCCTCCTGCAGAGCGGCGTCGGTGATTTTGACCCGGTGGTGGGCTTCGTACCGGTCCCGCAGGCCCATCAGGATAGCGATAGTCTCGGCCACAGTCGGTTCATTAACGGTAATCGGCTGAAAGCGGCGCTCCAGGGCCGGGTCGCGCTCGATGTACTTGCGGTATTCGTCTAAGGTCGTCGCCCCGACGCACTGCAGTTCACCGCGGGCGAGCGCCGGCTTTAAGATGTTCGCTGCGTCGATGGCCCCTTCGGCCGCGCCGGCGCCGATAATCGTGTGCAACTCGTCGAGGAAGATGATGATGTTCCCGGCCGCGCGGATTTCATCCACCACTTTTTTCAGGCGCTCTTCAAACTCACCCCGGTATTTTGTCCCGGCCACCACCGAGGCGAGGTCAAGCGAGATCACCCGTTTGTCCTTAAGGACCTCCGGGATATTGCCTTCGGTAATGCGCTGGGCCAGCCCTTCGGCAATGGCGGTTTTGCCCACCCCGGGTTCGCCCACGAGGCAGGGGTTATTCTTGGTCCGCCGGCTTAGGACCTGGATGACCCGCTCGATTTCCATCTCCCGCCCGATCACTGGGTCGAGGGCTTCGTCTTTGGCCATCGCGGTCAGATCCCGGCTGAAGGAATCCAAGGTCGGGGTGTTGCTTTTCGGTTTTTGACTGCCGGTTGACGCTTCACCCGCCGGGGCTTCGTCGCCCCCGCCCAGAAGCTGCATTACTACCTGCCGGACGCGGGGCAAATCCGCGCCCAGTTCCTCCAGCACCCGGGCCGCAATCCCTTCCCCTTCCCGGATCAGCCCCAACAGTAAATGTTCGGTGCCCACATAGCTGTGCCCCAATTGCCGGGCTTCGGCGGCGGCTAGCTCCAGGACG
>CAZHIT010000012.1:0-4783 GCA_964533125.1 uncultured Candidatus Sumerlaeota bacterium | reverse complement strand
TGGGGCTTGGCCCCGGCCGATGAGCCGCTCCACCTCAGCCCGTACCTGGTTAAAATCGATTTGCAGGAGTTGGAGCGCTTTGGCCGCGACCCCTTCGCCTTCCCGGATTAGCCCGAGCAGCAGGTGCTCCGTGCCCACCGCGTTGTGGTGTAAGCGATTCGCTTCCTCCTGGCCCAAGTTGATTACTTTTTGCGCCCGTTCCGTAAATCGGCCAAACATATCTTCACCTCTTTTTCGTCGCTGCCGTTAGTGTACAGTATTCAGGCTTTTTTATTCCCCGCGAGCTGGCGGCGCACCAGCTGGGCCCGCTTGCTGTCGCGCTCACTCGCGGATAAATTCGTGCCGGTGCTCACCTGCAGGTAGGCCGGCCGGGTCAGGACCAACAGTTCGTTTAGGCTCTGCACCCCGGCCCCGGGGATGAGATTTAAATCGACGCCCAGCCGGACATCGGAGAGGAGCTGCATCGCCTCCTCCGGCGGCAGGAGACGGGCGTTGGTCAAGATGCCGTACGACCGGAAAATGCGGTCCTCCAGTTTTTGCCGCGAATCCTGGAACAGGGCTGACCGGGCGGCGTATTCCTGTTCGACGATCTGCCGCGTCACGGCGATCAGCTTTTTGATGATCTCATCCTCGGTATGCCCGAGGGTGATTTGGTTCGAGACCTGAAAAATATTCCCGGTGGCCTCGGTCCCTTCGCCGTACAGACCCCGCACCGCGAGCCCTAACTGCCCGATCGTGGCAAAGATCCGCCCGGCCTGCCCCAGCATCACCAGGGCCGGCAAATGCAGCATCACCGAAGCCCGGAGGCCGGTGCCAACATTGGTCGGGCAGGCCGTGAGATATCCAAACTCCGGGTCAAAGGCAAAGTCGATTTCCGTCTCCAGGCCGTCGTCGATCCGGCTCGCCACCCGCCAGGCTTCTTCCGGCTGGAGCCCAGACTGCAGGCACTGGATCCGCAGGTGATCTTCTTCGTTGACCATAATGCTGACCGCCCCGTCGGTGCTGAGGGCCACGGCGCTGGGCTTCTTCTCCATGGCCAGGGCTGGGCTGATTAAGTGTTTTTCTACCAGCACCTGCCGCTCCAGGGCCGATAAGTCCCGTAGCAAAACAAAGTGCAGAGGCTCGGTGACCGCCTGGCCGTTTAGTTTTTCGACCGCCGCCCGGACCAGGTCCAGGACTTTTTCGGCCGGTTCTTCCCCCGCCAGATGGGGCAGGGGCAGCGTGCCTAAGTTACGCGCCAGGCGTACCCGGCTGCTGAGCACGATATTGGCGACCGGACCGGTCCCGTCCATCCATTTACTGACCGTCCGGGCAAAAATTTCGTCTATCGCCACGCTCCCACCTCCCACCTCATTGACCTTGGTCCTCCCCCTGCTCCAGCGCTTTAATCTGGTCGCGCAGGGCGGCCGCCCGCTCGTATTCTTCCTGGCGGATACAGGTTTGCAGTTCCTCCCGCAGCGCCTTGATCTCCCGCCGCAAGCGGATTTGGCCGCCCGCCCGCTGGGGTACCTTGCCGACGTGCTTGCTTGCGCCGTGGATCCGGCGCAGCAGCGGCTGCATCTGGGCCGAGAATTCGTGGTAACATTCGCTGCAGCCCACCCGCCCGACCTGGCGGAAGTCGCTGAAACTAAGACCGCAACTCGGGCAGTGAGCCTCGCTGTCGGGAAAGCTCGACGGCGCTCCGCTGCCCGCCTCGCTGTTCAGTAACCCCGAGAGGAGGTGATGAATCGAGAAATTGGTCTCGAAGCTAAAGTGCAGTTCGCCTTTCTTGCGGGCGCATTCTTCGCAGAGGTGGCTTTCGGTTTTCCGGTTGTTCACAATCTTCGTTAAGTGCACCGACGCCGGCCGCTTTTTGCATTCTTCGCAGAGCATCCGCTCACCCCCGGCCATCATTCTTCCTCCCCGCAGCACCAGAGCAGCGCCTCCAGCATGGCTCCTAGCTGTCCAGCGCGGACCAGATCGCGGTCCGGCAGGGGCAGATGGTAATGCTCCCGCTGCACCGCGCTGTGCATCAGCGCCGCTTCCCGCCGGGTGATCACCCCGGATTCCTCCAGGCGCAGGATCAAAGCCTCCGCCCGCTCCTGGGACACGCCTGGGTCAACCAGCGAGATGACCTGCCGCAGCAGATCGGCGGTCGTACCGCCCGGCAGCCGGACGATCATAATATGGCCGCCACCGCCCCGCCGGCTCCGCACCAAAAACCCACGGTCGAGCGAGAAGCGTTTATCCAGCACATAGTTAATCTGCGAGGGAGCGCAGCGGAATTTCTCCGCCAGGCTGCTGCGCTGGACGGTGATATTATCCTGCAAGGTCTGCTCCAGCAGATAGAGCAGATAGGCTTCGATACTGTCGGCGAGATTGGGCATCGCCCTCACTCCTTTCTGACCATCCCTGACCTTAATTCAATTATAGTCTGATTGCTAACGGTTGTTAAATGTCAGTTAACGGCAAATTTGGCCAATTTAGCCGAATAGCTTCGGATACTGCTTTATGTATTCCGTTTCCCGCTTTTTCCGTCCGCCGATACGGCCAGGGCGAACCGAAAGCTAAAAGACCTGCAGAATGAGGAATTTTAAGTACTGGGTCTCCCGGGCGGCGAGCAAGACCGGGTGGTCTTTGGCCTGGGAGCGCGTCTCAAGCAAACGCACCTGCCGGTGGGCGTCTTTGGCGGCATCCAGCACGGTCGCTTTAAACAGGGCCTCGTCCATATGGTAGGAGCAGGAGCTGGTAATCAAGTACCCGCCTTCGCGCAGCAGTTTCATCGCCCGCAGGTTAATTTCCTTATAGCCCCGGACCGCGCCCTGGATGGAATCCCGGCTCTTGGTAAAGGCGGGCGGATCGAGGATCACCGCGTCGTACACCGCCTTAGCGGTCTCCTGTTCCCGGAGAAAGTCAAAGGCATTCGCGGCGACAAACCGGCAATTGCCAGCAAGGTTATTCAGTGCCGCATTGGCCGCCGCCGTCCTGACCGCTTCTTCCGAGATGTCCACCCCCACGACTTCGCGCGCCCCGTAGGCCGCGGCGTGCAGGGAAAACGAACCGACATAACAAAAACAATCCAGCACCCGCCCGCCGGCAACGAAGGGCCGCAGGGCCTGCCGGTTTTCCCGCTGGTCGAAGAAATACCCGGTCTTCTGGCCCTGGCCGATATCCACCCGAAACCGCAGGCCGTTTTCGCGGATCTCCACCTGGGTCGCAAACTGGCCGCGCCGGAAGCCCTGGGTTGGCTCCAAACCCTCCAGGGTCCGCACCCCGACGTCGCTCCGCTCGTAAATCCCCTCCGGCTGAAGGAGATCCGCCAAAGCTTCCACCAGTTCTTCTTTGCGCACATCCATGCCCAGCGCCAGCACCTGCATGACCAGATACGGCCCGAACTTATCCACGATCAGGGCCGGCAGGTAATCCGCCTCCCCGTAGACCAGGCGGTAAGAATCCGTGTCTGGTCCGATAATCCGCTGCCGGTACTCCCAGGCCTGCCGGAGGCGGCGGGCGAAGAAGGCCGTGTCGGTCGGTTCGTCCTGCCGGGTGAGGAGGCGCAGAGTGATCTGGGAGGTGGGGTTGATAAAGCCTTTCCCGGCCAGTTTGCCGCCGGGATAGTAGACGGGAAGGATGTCGCCGGGGGCGAAACTGCCTTCAATCCGCTCGATTTCGGAGCGGTACACCCAGGGATGTCCGCTCTCGATGCGCTGATCGTTTCTTTTTCGTAACAACACCTTGGCCATGCTGCCACCTTCTTCAGCCCGTCCGGGCGATTTTTTCTTAGTATTCAGTGAACCCGGCCGCCTCATACTCTTGACGGCGGTGGAATGCAACAGGAAGGGAAAGTCTAATAACTCTCCCTTCCTGTATCGCTCTATGCCTGGTTTGGCTAAAGTCAGCCTATTTCTCTTCCGCTTCCTTCTCTTTCTTGGCCTGGGCGATGATGGCGTCGGTCAGCGCGACGGGGACTTCTTCGTAGTGATCGAAGTCGATGGTAAAGGCGCCCCGGCCCTGAGTCATCGAGCGCAGGTCGGTGGCGTACTTAAACATCTCGGCCAGCGGTACCAGGGCTTTGACGACCTGGACCCCGTTCTGCGGGTCCATGCCCAGAATCCGGCCGCGCTTCTTGTTCAGGTCCCCGATGATATCGCCCATGTAGGCGTCTGGAACCGTGACTTCAGCGCTCATGATCGGCTCCAGCAGGACCGGTTTGGCCTGCTCCATCCCTTTTTTGAAAGCCAGACCGGCGGCGATCTTAAAGGCCATTTCGGAAGAGTCCACAGCGTGGAAGGAACCGTCGTACAGGGTGGCCCGGAAGTTCACCACCGGGTAGCCGGCGAGAACGCCCTCGTCCTTGACCTCCCGCAGACCTTTTTCCACGGCCGGGATATACTGCCGCGGCACGGAACCGCCGAAAATCTTATCGACGAACTCAAAATCCGGCCCGTCGTGGATGGGCTCAAACTCAACCCAAACATGGCCAAACTGGCCGCGCCCGCCGGACTGTTTCTTGTGCTTGCCTTCGACCTTAACCGCCGTCCGGATCGTTTCCTTGTACGGCACCCGGGGGGTCTCTAAGTTCACTTCCACCCCGAACTTTTTCTGCAGCCGGCTGGTGACCACTTCGATGTGCAGTTCGCCCATGCCGGAGGCGACTAGCTGCCCGGTGGTGCTGTCCTTGGTGACCGCGAAGGTGGGGTCTTCTTCCGAGAGCCGCGCGAGGCCGCTGCCGAGCTTATCCTCATCGCCCTTGGAGCGGGGGGTGACCGCGAGGCGCAGGGTGGGTCTGGGGAAATTCACGGCT
>CAZHIT010000011.1:10765-19282 GCA_964533125.1 uncultured Candidatus Sumerlaeota bacterium | reverse complement strand
GATGCCGCCGGTCAGCGCAATGGCGTCCACCTGGCCCTCCAGCACGGCGGCGCAGGCGCCGATGGCTTTTGCGACTTGGTAGGCCATGGCCTCGTACAGCATGGCGGCCTCGGTGTTGCCGGCGTCGATCATCTTCTCCACTTCCCGGGCGTCCTTCGTACCGAGGTAGGCGTACAGACCGCCTTCGCCAAACATCTTGCGGCCAATCTGGGCCTGGGTGAACTGACCGGAGAAGCAGGCGCGGAGCAGGCTGAACGGCGGCGGGCAGGCGCGTTCCGGGGTAAACAGACCGCCTTCCTCGATGTTGACATCGACGACCCGGCCCTGCCGGTGGGCGCCGACCGAGATGCCGCCGCCCATATGGGCAACGATGAGGTTTAGCTCAGCGTAGGGTTTACCGAGGTCCTTGGCGGCCTTGCGGGCGATGGCTTTTTGGTTTAAGGCGTGGAACCCGCTCCGCCGGGGATGTTCCGGCCAGCCGGAGGGCCGGGCGAGGTCATCGTACTCGTCTACAGTGACCGGGTCCACCGTAAAGGCGGGAATCCCGAGCTGTTGGGCGAGGTCGGCGGCGATAATCGGCCCAAGGTTAGAGGCGTGGCCGCCGGGCCGGGAGCGTTCGAGCATCTTTTCGTTCACGGCGTAGGTGCCGCTGGGGATGGGGCCTAGGTCCCCGCCCCGGCCGGAGACGGCGTCGAGGCTAGATAGTTCAATCCCTTTAGCGGCGAGGGCGGCGAGGATGGTCCCCTTGCGGTACTCAAACTGGTCGGCCAGCTTGGCAAAGGGAGCGAGGTCGGCGTTGGAGTGGTTCACGGTTTCCTGCAGGATGGGCTCTTCGTCGTCGTAAACGGCAAACTTGGTGGTAGTGGAGCCGGGGTTGATGGAGAGAATGCGAATTGGCTTGGTCATGCTTTTCCTCCTCGTACTGCGGCGCCGGACGGCGCTGTTTTCTTTTGTGCTTCTTCTTCGCGGCCGCCGCGGGCTTTTCCTGCCGTTTACGGCCTGACGGCGGCGACGGGTAATATTGCCAGCCACGGCGGGCAGGATAATGGCCAGGGGCGGCGAATAACATTATTTTACGGCACAAGAGCCAGCAGAGGAGCATTGACGCCGACCGGCGGGGATCATGCCTTTAGGCGATCAATACCGCCGATAGGCAAAGATCAAGCCGGTAGGCGATCAATGAGCCGATAGACAGTCACTAAGCCGACAGGTGAGGATCAACGCCGGTAGGCGGGGATCAAGCCGACAGGCGAACACCACCGCCGGCAGGCAATGAAAGGTTGGTCGGGATGGATACACATTTAAATACCCCCGCCCCAAGCCATTCGGCGCGGCTTTCGCAGCTGTTTTGGGTGTTTTTCCGTATCGGCGCCTTTACCTTTGGCGGTGGCTACGCCATGCTGCCCCTCATCCGGGCCGAGGTCGTCGAGCGCCAGGAGTGGCTGGCGGCCGACGAATTCATCGACATCATCGGCGTCGCCCAGTGCGCCCCGGGCGCGGTGGCCATCAACACGGCCATCTTTATCGGCTACAAGCTCTTTGGGCTACCCGGGGCGGTAATCGCCGCCACCGGCGTTGTGTGCCCATCGTTTATCGTTATCCTGCTTATTGCCACCGTCTTTGTTCGCTTCCAGGACGTCCCGGCGGTCGCAGCTTTCTTCCGGGGGGTCCGCCCGGCGGTCACCGCGCTCATCGCAGCGGCGGCTCTGAAGATGGGACGAACCGTCCTGCGGGACCGCTTCCGCATTGTCCTGGCCATCGTGGCCTTTGCGGTGCTGTACCTCCTTGGCCTGCACCCGATCCCGGTCCTGGCGGCCGGTGGCTTCGCCGGGTGGCTGGCGGGGCGGCGGACGGAAGGGGGACAGTGCTGATGGAACTGTGGACGCTGTTTACTTCTTTTTTTAAGATCGGGGCTTTCAGCTTTGGCGGCGGCTACGCCATGATTCCCCTCATCCAGCGGGAGATCGTCGACCGCCACAGTTATCTGACCCTCGCGCAGTTCAGCGATATCATCGCCATCGCCGAGATGACCCCCGGGCCCATCGCCGTGAACTCGGCCACCTTCGTCGGCTACCGGGTGGACGGTTTCCTGGGCGCTGCGGTCAGCACCCTGGGGGTGGTGCTCCCATCGTTTATCGTTATCCTGCTCATCGCGGCTTGTTTCGTCCGCTTCCAAAAACACCCGGCGGTGCAGGCCTTCTTTGGCGGCATCCGGCCGGTGGTCATCGCGCTCATCACCTTGGCTGCCGTGGCCGTGGGTAAGATCTCGCTGCTCGACGCCCCCAGCTGGCTTATCGGCGCCCTGGTCCTGGCGGCGATCCAGAAAACCCGTCTCCATCCGGTGCTGATCATCCTCGGGGCGGGCTTGGCGGGAACGATTTTCTATTTATAGTGCCGAATGTTCGGGATCTGGTCGTTTTTGCCATCCACGCCGGCAATGGCCCGTGCGGGGGCGAATGCGGCCGTACGGGAGAGACCAACAGCGATAACGCCCGATAGAGGCGATTCGGCCCGTCGGATCACGCCGGGGAAGACATAGCGGGTCCGAGGGAAAAATCTTCACCGCCAGGGGCGAAAAAAGCAGGAAAAACCGGCTCCCGGCCGGAATGATAACATACTTGCGCGAATCAGGTCGAATCGTCCCGGCACGAGCGGGACAGCCGGTAATAAGACGGGCAGCAGCGGCCGGAGGCAATGTTCGCCTTTTTTGGTCACAAGCCCCCCGGCGGAAGGGAGCAGACAAATGGGAAAAGCTATCAGGATTACCGATACGACTTTGCGCGACGCACACCAGAGCCTCTGGGCGACGCGGATGCGCACCGAAGACATGCTGCCCATCGCGGCCAAACTGGACGCGGTCGGGTACCACTCGCTGGAGGTCTGGGGCGGGGCGACCTTTGACGTCTGCCTGCGCTACCTCCACGAAGACCCCTGGGAACGCCTGCGCCAGATGCGCCAGGCGGTGCGCCACACCAAACTGCAAATGCTCCTGCGGGGGCAAAACCTGGTGGGCTACAAGCACTACCCGGACGACGTCCTGGAGCGCTTCGTCGCCAAGGCCCGCGAAAACGGCATCGACATCTTCCGGGTGTTTGACGCCCTCAACGATATCCGCAACATGCAGGCGGCGATGGCTGCCGCCAAGGCCAGCGGTGCCCACGTGCAGGCCTCGGTGGTGTACACGGTCAGCCCGGTGCATACGGCGGAGCACTTTGTGGAAACCGCCCGGCGCCTGGCTGACCTGGGGGCCGATTCCATCTGCATTAAAGACATGGCTGGGTTGCTGACCCCTTACATCGCTTATGACCTGGTGCGCCGGATCAAGGAAGCGACCAAGCTCCCCTTGCAGCTGCACGACCACTATGTGGGCGGCCTCTCCATGCTCACTTACTTAAAGGCGATTGAGGCCGGAGTGGATGTGGTAGATTGCTGCGCCGTGCCCCTCGCCTTTGGTACCTCGCAGCCTCCGGTGGAGACCTTCGCCATCGCCCTGCAGGGGACGGAGTACGACCCAGGATTTGACCTGCACCTGCTGTTTGAGATTGCCGAGTATTTTGACCAGCTCCGCAAAACCAAGGGCGGCGAGCGGGCAGTCACGCGCATCGCCGATATGCAGGTGCACGAGCACCAGGTGCCGGGGGGCATGATCTCGAACCTGGTGGAGCAGTTGGAGCAGCAAAAAGCGGCGGCACGCCTGCCGGAAGTGTTGGCCGAGATGCCCCGGGTACGGGCGGAACTGGGTTACCCGCCGATGGTGACCCCTACCAGCCAGATCGTGGGCACCCAGGCGGTGTTCAATGTGCTCACCGGGCAGCGCTGGAAGCTGATTCCAGGCGAGGTGAAGGAGTACATCCGGGGCAACTACGGCAAACCGCCGGCCCCGATTGACGCGGACGTGCGGAAGTTGGCCATCGGCGACGAGCCGGTGGTGGAGGTCCGCCCGGCCGATAATTTAAAACCTGCGCTGGGGACGGTGCCGGAGGCGGTCCGGGCTCTGGCGCGCGGGGAAGAGGATATTCTATCGTACATCCTCTTCCCGGAGGTGGCCATTAAGTTCTTCGAGGCACGCCGGGATGGATTTACGACTCCACCGCCGGTAACCCTGGCGGCGAAGAAGGAAGCCAAGAACGAAGCGGCGGCAGCGAAAGAAGGAGAAGAAGTGAGCTTAAAGGATATCCGTGAACTCCTGGCGATGGTGAGCGATACGGCCATTACCGAGCTGAACCTGGAGAGCGCCGGCATCAAGCTCTCGGTCCGCAAGGGCGACCACGCCCCGTCAGCCCCGGCAGCGGCTCCGGCTCCGGCCGCGAAGGCGCCGGCCCGGGATAAGGAGAAATATTTCACCGTGACCTCGCCGATGGTTGGGACCTTCTACCGGGCGTCGGCCCCGGATGCGGAGCCCTACATCCAGGAAGGGGACATCGTCAATAAAGGCCAGGCCATCGGCATCGTCGAAGCGATGAAACTGATGAACGAGATCACCAGCGAGATCAAGGGCAAGGTGGTCGCCATATTGGTCGAGAACGGCAATCCGGTGGAATTTGGCCAGCCCCTGGTCAGCTTAGAGCCCCTGGAGTAAGCCCGGCCGCCGCAAGAGCGCGGCCGCCGGCCGGAGAGGAGAACAGGAGCAGTTTGGAGAAAATCTTAATCGCCAACCGGGGCGAGATCGCCCTGCGTATCATCCGGGCCTGCAAGGAACTGGGCCTCCGCACGGTGGCCGTGTACTCGCAGCCGGACCGTAACACCCTTCCGGTGCGGGAGGCGGACGAGGCGTACTGCATCGGCCCGGCCATGGCCCGGCAGAGCTACTTAAATATCGCCAATATTATCACCGCCGGCAAGATTGCGGGGGCGGACGCCGTCCACCCCGGCTACGGCTTTTTGGCGGAAAACCCGTATTTCGCCGAGATGTGCGAGACCTCGGGTCTGCGCTTTATCGGTCCGCCCGCGCCGGTCATCGCCCGCATGGGTGACAAGGCGGCGGCGCGCGAGACGATGCTGACGGCCGGCATCCCGGTGGTGCCCGGCAGCCAGAGCGCGGTGCAGTCCGAGCGCGAAGCCCAGGCGGTGGCCGACGAGATCGGTTATCCGGTAATGATTAAGGCGGCCGCCGGCGGTGGGGGCAAGGGCATGCGCATCGCCCATAACCGCGAGGACCTCGCGGCCACCCTCCGCTCCGCCCAGGGCGAAGCCAACGCCGCCTTTGGCCGGTCCGACGTCTACATCGAAAAATATATCGAGGAGCCCAAGCACATCGAGGTGCAGATTATGGCCGACGGCCGGGGCGGCATCGCGAGCTTAGGCGAGCGGGACTGCTCGGTGCAGCGGCGGCACCAAAAGCTGATTGAGGAAAGTCCGGCCCCGAACCTCGATCCCGCCCTGCGGGCGAAGATCGCGGCGGCGGCAATCCAGGCAGCCGAGACCGTCCAGTACGCGAGCGCCGGGACGGTGGAGGTTTTGGTGGACAAACAGGGCAATTTTTACTTCATGGAAATGAACACCCGCATCCAGGTCGAGCATCCGGTCACCGAGATGGTAACCGGCCTGGATCTGGTCAAAGAGCAGATCCGGGTGGCCGCCGGCGCGAAACTGAGTTTTGCCGACCGTGCCATCTACCCCAACGGCTGGGCGATCGAGTGCCGCATCAACGCCGAAGACTGGGAGCGGGACTTCATGCCCTCCACCGGCCTCATCCGCGAGTACACTCCGCCCGGTGGCCCGGGAGTACGGGTCGATTCGGCGTTGTTTAAGGGTTATTCGGTGTCGCCTTTCTACGATTCCCTCCTGGCCAAGGTCATCACCTGGGGGCGGGACCGGAATGAGGCCATCGCCCGGATGCAGCGGGCACTCACGGAACTGCAGATCGAGGGAGTGAAGACCACCATTCCCTTCCAGCAGAAGGTGCTGAATAACGCCTTCTTCCAGCGGGGCGAAGTATACACCAATTTCATCCAGCGCCGCCTGAGCGGGGAATAACCGCTCTCGGTACGGCAAATATTGGCACCCGCGGCCTTCCATGGTATAATGGAAGCAGCGGATGCCAATTATTTTACAGGAAAGAAGGTGGCGACCTGTCCGGGCAATTAACCTTCGAGCAGATTAAGGCCAGCCATTTTAAGACCTTGCAGCAGTATGTGCCCATCGTCGACCGGGTCCACGGTGGGAATCACCCCGAGTTCCACACCGTCCGCCAGATCTTCGAAGCAATCATCAAAAAAACCGCCGCCGCCAAAACCGCCAAACCGGACCTGAGCGGGGAATTCGCCCAACTGCGGGCGGTCACCGCGGACTATACGGTACCGGGCGATGTCTGCGAGACGTACGAAGCCGTCTACAAGATGCTGGCCGAGGCTGACCAGGCCTACCAGGCCTACCAGGCGTAAGCCCGGCGCTGCTATTCCAGAAGGTAAATCACACTATTTGCTTTCTGGAATTATTTTGGGCTGAAGCCCGCCGGTACCCAACCCCCGGCCTTAGCTCTGGGCCGGGTGGGTGGCAGATTAAAGCCCCGGAGGTGATCTGTTTGCAGCGTTTTATATTGGGGAAGAAAAACCAGATTACGTTGGTGAGCGGCCTGTTGATTGCGATAGCCTTCATCAGCGAATGGAGTCACGCCGACCACCGCCTCCCGGTGGGGGCTCTTATGGCCGCTTCCATCCTGGGGCTGCTGCCGATCGCCATCCAGGCTTACCAGGCATTGCGGGTGAAAGTGGTTAGTATCGATGTCCTGGTGACCATCGCTGTTTTGGGTGCGGTTTGGCTGCGCAACTTCGAGGAGTCCGCGATCGTTACCTTTTTGTTCCTGTTTGGCGCTTACCTCGAGCTGCGGACCTTAAACCAGACCCGTTCGGCCATCCGGGAGCTGACCGAGATGGCGCCGGAGAGCGCCTGGAAACGGATGGAGGACGGCGAATTCGCCGAAGTGGGGGTGGAGGAGGTCGCGGTGGGCGACGTCCTGCTGGTGAAGACCGGCGCGAAGGTTCCGGTCGACGGGACGGTTTTGACCGGGGCCGGGCATATTAATGAAGCCAGCATCACCGGGGAGTCGGTGCCGGCCGGGAAAGAGCCGGGGTCGGCGGTGTTCGCCGGCACGATCCTGGAGAACGGAACCCTCCAGATCGTCGCGAACCGGGTGGGCGAGGACACGACCTTTGGGCGGATCATCGAACTGGTGGAAGAAGCCCAGGACTCGAAGTCCGAGGCCGAGCGGTTCATCGACCGCTTCGCCAAATACTACACTCCGGCCGTGCTGGTGCTCGCGATCCTCGTCTGGCTCCTGACCCGCGACCCCGAGCTCGCCATCACCATCCTCGTGCTCGGCTGTCCGGGCGCCTTGGTGATCGGGGTGCCGGTTTCCAATGTCGCCGGTATCGGCAACGGTGCCCGCCACGGGGTCCTGCTCAAGGGCAGCGAGGTCATCCACGATTTCAGCCGGGTAGACACCATGGCCTTTGACAAAACCGGCACCCTGACCCGCGGCAACCCGCAGGTCGCGGACGAAATATTCTACGGCGGAGACGCAGCGGCCGCCCGGCGGTATGCGGCCAGCGTCGAAAAAGAATCCGACCACCCCCTGTCGAAAGCGGTGGTGGCGCACATCGGCTCCGTCGACCTGGTTCCCGTTACGGCGACCAATGTCGTCAAGGGCGGCGGGATCGTGGCCCAGGCTGACGGCCGCCGCATCGCCGTTGGCAACGTGACCCTGATGGAGCAAGAACAGGTCAGTTTAAGCGCTCAGGCCCGGGACGATATCGCCCGATTGATCGCCCAGGGTGATTCGCTGGTGCTGGTCGCCGCAGACGGTGAACTGCAAGCCCTATTGGGGGTCCGGGATCAAATCCGCCCCGGGGTGAAAGCCGACCTGAACCGTCTCAAACGTCTGGGCGTCAAAAACCTGGTCCTGCTCTCCGGCGATAACCAGGGCACCGTGGACCGGGTGGCCCAGGAGCTCGGGCTGACCGAGGCCCACGGCCAGATGCTACCGGAAGACAAGGCGGCCTACATCGGGGACTTGCAGGCCAAGGGACGGATTGTCGCCTTCGTCGGCGATGGGGTTAACGACAGTCCTTCGCTCGCGCTGGCCCAAATCGGAATCGCCATGGGCAGCGGGACCGACGTCGCCATTGAGACCTCCGATATCGTCCTCATGAACTCAGATTTTGGCCGTCTGCCCCACGCCCTGGGGCTCACCAAGGCCACCGCTGGCAATATGCGCCAAAACATCCTGATCGCCGTGGGGGTCGTCCTGGTTCTGCTCGCCAGCGTGTTTTTCAGCGAATGGATGAATATGTCGATCGGGATGCTGGTGCACGAGGCGAGCATCCTGGCTGTCATCCTCAACGGGATGCGCTTGCTGGGCTACCGGCTGCGGTTCTGACCGGGAACGGTTAAACCGTCGCGGCCACGGGGAACATAAAGCAAAGGAGAGATAAAGATGCCCAAAGCTACTCTGCAACTGGAGACGCTGACTTGTCCGGCGTGCATGCTGAAGATCGAAGGTGCCGTCAAAGCCCTGGC
>CAZHIT010000011.1:4656-10755 GCA_964533125.1 uncultured Candidatus Sumerlaeota bacterium | reverse complement strand
TGGATAAAGACAGCGTTAGCGTGCTCTTTAACTCCTCGAAGGTGAAGCTCGATTTTGACGCCGCCGTCATCACCCTGGCCGAGATCGAGCAGGCCATCGTAAAGGTAGGCTACGAGGTGAAGAAGTCTCAGGTCAAGGCGGGGTAAAGTAAGCTCCCGCGCCAAAAAGGCTGCTGGCCCACTGGGTCGGCAGCCTTTTTGGCGTTGGCGGGGGAATGAGGGGGCATTTTGCTTTTTCGCTCTGGTGTGCTTCGGTCCACGTCAGAAGCGAGCCGGCAGACTATCGCAGCGACGTGTCAAAGACGAACCCAGAACCTCTTTTCCCTAGCGACAAAGGAGCACTGGGCTGTGGGTTAGAGCGAAGGCGGGGATATAACGCTGTACGGGTGATTCACGAATCGCCCGTGGTGCGGGGAGGGGCCTGTCGGGCTTCAGCGCCTTTGGGTGGAGCGGATGGGTGACTTGATCCAGTTAGTGGTGTCAGGGGGTTCCTTCGACCTCGCTCAGGATAAAGCCTAGAGGGATAACCGCCGGAGTATGGGCGGGCTCGCCTGATCTATATTTCCCTCTTACAAAGTTATGCCATCTATGGTATTATGTGGACGTAAACCGAACCCAAAATCGCTGAGGGGGTGTTCAAGTGGATGAAGTTCTGGCGTATCTGGCTAAGTGGGATGATTCTCCGGAAGCAGCGAAGAGGCTGCCCCATTTGATCGAAGCCTACCAACTAATCAGGCAGCATGAAAGCCTAAAGGGGTGGCGGTTCACACCCGGGAGGCCAACTGGCCATAAGCCGGATAAGAATCCGATGACCTGTAGCTTTGCGGCCACCCCGTTTCTGGGTAACGACTGGTTCCTCTTGCGAATGGTGAAGGGTAACAGCTCTCAGCTCGCAATCGGCTTCAGCCTTGATTTTGGCGTCCAGGAAAACAAACAGCTGGATAAACTGCTGAAGCCGGTAACCAACCGGCGGCTAATAATGCGTAAGGCGCTGAGAGAGTTCGAGGTAAATAATCCCGGTTTTCTCGGGGGCATACCTTACCCAAACATCCCGGAGAAGGGGACAATCCATGCCTGCAAAGGATTTGAGACGAAATTCACGCTGCCGCCCACTGCGTCAGAAACCGCCGCCAAGTTCGTAACAACAGTTCTGGCCTGGGAGAAGCTGTATCGTATCCTGCTATAACCGGTGGAATGTGCCTGATATGAGGAGGCGAGAATTCTTTGGGTTATGTTGGTTACCTGCAGTGCGGGAAATGTGGCTTTCGGATGGAGGTCAAATTCGGGATTGGGGATGATCTGGTTACAGGTATTGAAAGCCTGATAGCCCACAATATTCTTCCGAAGAAATGGCACGGGCAGGTCAGGCAGGTACTTAAGGAAGGTCAGGTGTCCGCAGTTAATTACTATTTTACGGTCTACCAGTGCCATCAATGCAAGGATCTATCCAATAACCTCCATCTGCGGATTGATTATCAAACCGCAGGCGGACAACTACGAAACTTCCAGACAGAGTACTTCTGCCGTAAATGCCGCAGACCGATTGTTCCGGTAACCGGCGCTCATCCGCTTATGGATGAAAATGAGGAAGGTGAAACCCGAATAATTGCCAATATCCAGTGTCCGAAATGCGGTAGTAACGCAATGGGGTTTACACTGAAAATCCTTTTTGATTGACGGGGGAACAGGTGAGGTCGCCTATTAATCCTTGCAGTTTTTCACGCTCGGAGTATGAAACAATCAGCAAAGCCACTCTGGTCTGAATGCTCAAAGAATTACGCTCAACCAAAACAGGGAGTCCCGGGTGGGCTCCCTTCTGTCTGCCGTGAAACGATCCGCAAACAAGAATGTGTCAATCCATCAATGATTTAGATAAAAGCAGCGATTGTAGAATGTATGAATGGATTCTGTCGTTGGCGGAACAGCTAACGATAGACCTATGCTCTATGGTCGATTTCCCTTGACACTGGCTTGAGTTAACGTAAGGCGATCGAGGTCATACCCGGCAGTGTCGCTTCGCCCACGTTGTTGGTGGTAGGCTCATCTAGCTCGTCGCAAAGGGATTGACTATTTTCAGATGGCGAATCATATGGTGCGGTTGCATATCCTCGGTCAGGACTGTTACGCAGTCAGAATGCAGCGCAGCCGACAGGATGAGTGAATCGTAAAAACTGTACTGGGTGCTGTCGCTGAGTTGAAGAGCTGAGCGATACAGCTCAAGACCGGGGAAAACGAAGCACAGAGGGAAAAGATACTCGGTGATAAACGCCCCGCAATCACCAGGGGTCATCCGCGACTGGAACTTGTTCAGAGCCACGTTGCAGAACTCCTGAATTACCTGATAGCTGATCACCCCTTGACCCGAATCCAGCGCGGATTTGACGATTCTGATGGCGATCTCCCTTTTTCCCGGATTATCCCGGTCAAACATATAGACAAAGATATTAGTATCAATGAAATACCTATCTTTCGTTAAGTTCATCGCGGGTAAAACTCCTTCCGCTTGCGACATAGATGGTCTTGGCTAAGAAGGCATCCAGTTTGCCGGATAGGTCATCCTTGCGGGCATACCCGGTCAGCCATTGGCGAAACAAGTGATTCAAAGTCGTTTTGCTCTCCTGCGCCTTTTTCCGGGCATCCTCAATCAGCTTTTCGTCAGCACTCAGAGTAATGTTTTTCAGCATTGATCTCACCTCCTTTTATAGTGTACACTGTTTTCGTGTGATTGGCAAGGGTTGCCTGCCCACTTTGCGCAACCTGCCGAATGGAAAACTGTTGGTCCACTCGTCGGGAGCGCGGGAGTATCCTGGCGTCTCCCCTCTGCCGGCAATGGCTGTACCCATCCGTCACCCCCAGCGCCCGCCCCCCGGGGCGCTTGGGAAAATCTTCTATCCGCACAGGAAATAACCAGCCGGCAGCGAACATAACTAACAGTAATTAGTCCGGTTCGTTTTGGGTCAATCCGGGCGCGCGGCGCGAGGCAGAGGAGGCGGCGGGATGGGCAAGGTGAGCAGACTGCGGATTCTTCTATCGGCAATGGTGCTGCTGGGGCTGGTGCTGACTCCGGTGTTGCCGGGACCAGTATGGGCGGAAGCGCCGCCTGCCGGGGGTAATCTCTACATCGTAACTAGCGCGGCGGACGGCGGGGCGGGGAGCCTGCGGGCGGCGATCGCTCTGGCCGAAGCCAGTCCGGGCCTGGATGTGATAACCTTTGCCCTGCCGGCGGGGTCGGTCATCTTACTATCGTCGGAGTTAACGGTCAGCGGCGACCTGCTGCTGAGCGGGGACCAGGACGGCGACCCGGCGACGGCAGACATCACCCTCAGCGGTCAGGGGATAACCCGGGTATTGCATGTCTTCGCTCCGGCGTCGGTCACTCTGCTTAACCTTGGCATCAGCGAGGGCCTGGCGCAGGGGTATAACGGCTTTTCCGGCGCAGTCGGATCTGCCGGCAGCACCGCCTTGGCTGGCGGCGCCGGCGGCAATGGCACCCGCGGCGGGACGGGGCAGGGCGGGGGTATCGCCAGCAGCGGCGACCTGTACCTGCTAAGCTGCGAACTGACCGACAACGTGGCCCGGGGCGGTCAGGGCGGCCAGGGCGGGGGCGGCGGCGGTGGGGGCGGGGGGACCTACGATTTTCCCGGCGGGGCCGGCGGTACCGGCGGTGACGGCGGGCCGGGGGGCAAGGCCATCGGCGGCGCCGCGTATTCCACCGGCCGGCGGTTCACCGCCACGGGGGGGTCGGGGGCGGGGGGGGGGGGGGGGGCGGGGGCGGGGGCGGCGGCAGCAGCGGCGGGGCGCATAATTTGCAACCGGTATCCTTTGCCGGTACGGCCGGCAGCGGTCCGGCCGGCGGGGCCGGCGGCGACCGGCCGCCAAACCCTAGCCTAACCGGTTATACCCCCTTCACCGCCGGCGGGCAGGGCGGGCAGGGCGGCGAAGGGGCCGCTTTCGCCTGGCCGTCCGTGGCCGGCAGCGCCGGCGGCCCGGGCGGTTCGGACTGGGGCGGCTATTATTCCGGTCCGGGCGGCCTGGGCGGGGCCGGCGGCACGCTAGGCGAAGCGGAAGGGCCGGATATCGGCCTCGGGCTGGATGGAACCTGGGACGCGGCTTATACCGGCGGACCGGCCCTGGCTTACCTGCCGCTGCTTCCGGCCTGGGAGACAGCGGCGGCGCCCCGGGTGGTGTGCACCGCCGACACGATCGACGACTTGGAACTGACCGGAACCGCCGGGGCGGGCGAAACGGTCAGCCTTTACGCCGGCTCCGCGCTGGTGGGAGAGGTTACGGCGGCGGCGGACGGCAACTGGTCCTGGCCGCTGCCGGCGCCGGCGGCGGAGGGGGCCTTCCGCTACACCACCCTGGTCCGCGATAGCGCCGGAGCGATAATCTCCCTCGCCCCGGTCAAAACGCTGCTCTGGGACCACACCCCGCCGGCCGCGCCGACAGACCTGACCATTACGGCGGCGACGGCGACGACGGCTTCCCTAGACTGGACGGCGGGCAGCGATAACCTCGGCCTCGCCGGTTACCATATTTGCCGGGACGGCGAACCAATCGGCACAACGGTCTACCCCGGCTGGCAGGACACGACCCTGGTGCCCGGGACCGCTTACCGGTACACGGTGACGGCGATGGATGAGGCCGGCTGGGAATCTGCTCCCAGCGGTGGGGTTACCTTAAGCGCCAGCCGCGAAATCGCGGCCGAGGCGCCGCCGTACGGCGCGCTGACCAACCAAAGCGAATGGTCCGTGGTCATGGCGGGGACCGGGGGGGATGGCAGCCTCCCCAATCTGACCGACGGCCAGACGGAAACCAGCGCGCGCCTGGCTCCTTACGCCAACAATGTTGGTTACCATGTCCAGCTGGAGTTCGACCTCGGGCGGGTGCAGACGGTGAGTCAGGTGCGCGCTGACGTCGCTTACGGGGGGCCGGCCGGGTCCACCACTTTGTATACTTTGCGGTTTTCGGCCGACAACATCAATTGGTCCGGCCAGCTTAACTACGCCCTCCCGGCGGGAGAAGGTATCGTTACCCTGGATTTTGCGCCGCGCGCTCTGCGGTGGGTGAAGCTGAACATTCAGAATTACCAAACCCAGGCCGATTGGCACCAGTACCGTGAAATGACGCTTTTAAACCTCGCCCCCCCGGCCGACCTGCACCAGGCGGCGGCCGGGCCGGCGAGTATCGATCTCGGGTGGACGGCGCCCGCCGCGCTCGGGATCGCCGGGTACGAGGTTTGGCGCGACGGGGTGCTGCTGGCGGTCACCCCGGATACCTCCTATGCGGACAGCGGCTTGGCGTGGCTGACGACCTACGCCTATACGGTTTACGCCCTGGACGCGGCCGGTAACCGGGGGCAGCCGGCAACGCTTGCCGCCACCACGACGGATGGGCTACCGCCGACCGCTCCGGCCGGGCTCCAGGTGACCGGGCGGACCACGACCACCGTCAGCCTGGTCTGGACGGCGGCGACCGATAATGTGGGGGTAACCGCCTACACCGTTTGGCGCGATGGCGCGGCGGCGGGTATGGTCACCGGCACCGGTTTTACCGATGCGGGCCTCGCGCCGGCCTCCGCCTATGTCTATACCGTGACAGCCCGCGACGCCGCCGGCAATGTCTCCGACCCGGGCGGCCCGGCACCGGCCGAGACGGCGGCGGTGCCGGCGCCGGAGAGCCTTTCGGTTTTGGAGAACGACGGGACGGCCGTGACCCTGGCCTGGACGGCCAGGGATACGGCTGCATCCTACCGGGTCAGCCGGGACGGGACCTTACTCGCGGCCGTCAGCGGTGCCCTGGGGTACCGGGATACCGGCCTCGTGCCGGGGACTAGATATACCTACGTCGTCGCCGCGATCGACGCCGCCGGGGCGGTGTCGGCGCCGGTAACCGTTACGGTCACCGCCGGCGGCGGGATTCCGATTGTGGCAGCCAGCACCGCCATCAGCCCGGACGGCACGAACCGGCACCTGGCCCTGGGGCCGGCGACCCCGGCGGCGATAACCATCACCATGCCGGCCGGGGTGACCGGGACGCTCTCGGCGGCCGACCGGCTCACCGACGACGGAAGTCGGGCGGCAGTGGTGCTGCCGGCGCT
>CAZHIT010000011.1:292-4646 GCA_964533125.1 uncultured Candidatus Sumerlaeota bacterium | reverse complement strand
GGGCCTTTAGCCTGGCCGTTCCGGCTGGGACGACCCTCAGCGCGGCCGCCGGCTGGGACGGACTGATCTATCTGCCGGCCGCTGACCCCACCCCCGTCGCCATCCCGGCAGAACCGGGTGAAGCGGCGGTTTTGCACCAGGTTATCACCTTGGGCGCCGCCGCACCGCTAGCAGCCGACCGGGGGCTGCGCCTGTGTTTCCCCGGGGCGGCCGGCCAGGCGGCGGGCTGGGAGCAGAACGGGGTGTTCCACCTGATTACCACGGTTTTGAGCGCCGACAGCCAAGCTGCGGGGGACGCCCTGCCCCCGGGCGGCGACGGGTATTGCGCTGCGGGCGGTGATCTCATCGTCTGGACGAAGCACCTGACCCGGTTTGTTACCTACGCAACCGTCGCCGTACCGGCGGCCCGGGCGGGCGGCCCGTACTCCGGCCGGGCCGGCGCCGGTCTGATCCTTGATGGCAGCGGCTCGGCCACACCGGCCGGGGCGCTGGTCAGCTACGAGTGGGACCTAAACGGCGATGGCGTTTACGATGTCTGGAGTGACCCGGCGAACCCCGCCGCCAGCCTCGCGGTGCCCTGGAGCGTGCTCAGCGCCGTCTGCGCTCTGCCGATTAACGGCAGCGGCGGGTCGTATACGGGCACGGTCACCCTGCGGATTTCCGACAGCGCGGGGCGGACGGCCACGGATACCGCGGCTCTGGTCATCCTGCCGGCGGAGCCGGCGGTGCGCCTGCAATGGCGGCTCCCGGCGGGGGCGGCGGAGGTCAACCCCGGCGATACCTTCACCCTGGAACTGACGGCGGAAGGTGTCCCGGAACTCGCGGGGCTCGCCTGGGAACTCACCTATGACCCGGGTACGCTAGCGATACTCACCCCGGCGGCCCCGGTGGCGCCGGGCGAACCTGCGGCCGCCTGGCTGCCGGCCGAGAACAGCGCCGGGGCCGGCACGCCGGCGGTGCTCCGCTTCACCGCCGTCAGCGGCGGGCCGGGGCAGGACCTTGTTTTGCCCACGGTACTGGCGAGCGTAACCTTCCACGCCCTGCAGCCGGGCAGCCTGGACTTCTCCTTTACCGGTCCGGCCGCCGCAGTTAAGTTATCCCTGAGCGGTCCGGGGGGAGTACCCATCGGCTACACTCCGACTGGTACAACCCTGGTCATCGTCAGCCGGGGCGCGCTCTTGGCGGCGGATGCGGACGGCAGCGGGGCGGTGGACTTTGCCGACCTGGTGCGGGTGGCCCTGGCCTACGGGTCCGCCCGCAGCCAGCCGGGTTATCCGGCGGCCTGCGACTTAAACGCAGACGGGGTGGTGGATATTTACGACCTGGTGCGGGTGGCGAGAGCGATGGTTTAAGCGGCGGCGAAGGAAGGGGGCGGCAGCATGAGCGGAATGAACTGGGGTAAATGGTGCCGGACGGCGCTTTGGGCCCTGGTGCTGGTACTCGGACTGACCGGCAGCGCCGGGGCGGCGGTCGGTCAGGTTTTGGTTGTGGATACCTGGACGGACAGCCTGGATTACTTCCCGCCGGCAGGGAGCCTGCGCTGGGCGGTGCAGATGGCGAACGCCCAGCCCGGCCCGGACCTGATCGTCTTCGACCCGGCGGCCGGTACGACCATTACCCTTTTGGCCGCGCTTACGGTGAGCGATGACCTGATTATCGTCGGCGACCGGGACGGCGACCCAGGCACGGCCGACATCACCCTTTTGGGCAGCGGATCAGAGCGGATTCTCGAGGTCACCGCCGGCACGGTAACGCTGTATAACCTGCGCTTAAGCGGCGGGATGGCCGCCGGCGCCGACGGGGCGGCCGGGACGGACGGAACGCCCGGGGCACTGGTAAGTCCGGGTAGTCTGCGGGCGGGCGGCGACGGCACGGCCGGGGCGCCGGGCGATGACAATGCTGGCGGCGGCATCTTAAACGCCGGCAACGCGTACCTACTCCACTGCGAGCTTGCCGGCAACACGGCGCGCGGCGGCCAAGGCGGCCAAGGTGGGGCCGGGGGCGGTGGCATGGCCTACACGCCCAACGACATGTTTGCTCCGCACGAGAGCACTCCCGGGGGCGCGGGCGGCGATGGGGGTGCGGGCGGCAGCGCCTGGGGCGGCGCGATCGCGAATTACGGCTTTTTGTGGACCACTGACCTCCGGCTGACCGGGAACACTGTGACTGCCGGGGCCGGGGGCGACGGTGGGAGCGGGGGCGGCGGGGGCGCCGGCATGGGCGAACCGGCCACCTT
Source organism: uncultured Candidatus Sumerlaeota bacterium (assembly GCA_964533125.1). Taxonomy (GTDB): domain Bacteria; phylum Bacillota; class SLNR01; order SLNR01; family JBMNPB01; genus CAZHIT01. The sequence goes on along the minus strand of CAZHIT010000011.1, from coordinate 2,410 downwards.
TAATCCCGGCTCCAATGGTCAAAACGGCCAGGGGCGCCTGGGGGGTGCCGGCGGGACCATATATACCGACGGCAGCCCGCAAGTCGCCGCCTGGCTGGCGGCTGGAGTGGGCGCCGGGGGCGCGGGCGGTAACGGCGGGCTGGCCGGGGAGCCGGGGGAAGCCGGGAATCCCGGCGACACCCGGACTCAGATACCGGCCGGCGCTGGCGGTGCAGGCGGTGCCGGGGGCGCGCCGGGGAGCGCCGCCGGAGCGGATGTGTACGACCCCGACAGGACCTGGGTGAGCGACTACAGCGGCTTTGGTCCGGTCGGGATGCCGGCCCTCTTTGGCGTCGAAGCGCCGGGCTGCGCTGCGGCGCTGGTCCTGACCGGTGCGCCCGGCCTTGTGCCCGCCCGCCTGCGCGGGAGCGGGGTGCCGGGTGACCAGGTCATCGTCGTGGAGCGCTATCGCACCCAGGAGGGCGGCTTCTTACGGGACGCCCGGTGGGGCACGTCGACGGTGGCCGCCGACGGTACCTGGGAGTACCTCCCGGATGGCGCCCTCGGGGTGGGGTACCACCACCTCACGGTGGTGACCACTGCGGGGGGCGGCCCGGAACTCCGACAGGCAACGGCCAAAACGGTGGTCTGGGACCCGACGCCGCCGGTTCAGCCGGCCCTGCGGCTGCCCGTCGTGACGGAAGCGGGGGTAGAACTGAGCTGGTCGGCGGTGAGCGACAACCTCGGCACCGAAAAATACTATATTTACCGGGATGGCGCCTGCATCGGGGAAACCGCAACCCCGGGATTTACCGACGCCGGCGCGGCCGACCCGGCCTGCGTGTATTCGGTCCGGGCGGTCGACCGGGTTGGGAACCTCTCTTCGGAAAGCAACCGGGTGAAACTGGCCCCGGCTCCGGCGGCCGCGGGAGCGCTGGGGGAGAAAAACACCTGGCGGGTCTGGGTCAACGGTATCCCGTCAACCCACCCGGGTCAGGCGGCGCTGGCCCGGCTGATCGATGACCGCTACGGCGCCGGGGTGGCCCTGACGCCAAAGGCGGGCGGGCTGTTCGCCTGGACCGAGGATGCGGATATTGTCCTCGATCTCGGGCGGGAGCGGACGCTGAACCAGATCGTGCTTTCACTGCTGGATACCGCCCTGCCGGAAGCCGCCGCCATCGGTTTGTCCTTTTCTCCGGATGCCGATTTCGCGAGTGACGGCAGCGAGACGCTGTTCGCGACGCCCCTGACCCGCCGGGAAGTAAGGGAGCCGGACGGGGCCCAGCTCCGCCTGACCCTGGATTTTCTGCCGATGACCGCCCGCTACGTGCGCCTCCGGGTGTCGCTGCCGCTGGAGTCGGACTGGTCGGCGCTCTTTAGCGAACTCGAGCTGTATTGCTGGCCGCCGGATGGCTTAGAGGGCCTGACGGCGGCGGCTGCGGGGGATGCGGCGGCGCTGGCCTGGGCCGGAGGGGCGGCCTGGTACGATGTGTGGCGGACCGATTTGGGGGCGGCGGACCCCGACGCCTTTGACCTGACCGACCCCTATACAGTCCATCTGCTCCTGGGCGGGGCGGCGGTCTGGCGGGGGCGGGTAACCGAAAATGAGTTCACCGACCCCGGCTTGCCGGCGGAGGCCACTTATTTGTATTTGGTGTACGCCGAAAGCCAAGGGATGCCGCTTTTGGCCCTCCTGCGCACGGCGGACGCGGCCGCGCCGACGGTACCGGCCGGGCTGCAGGCGGCCGGGCGGACGGCGAACACGGTCAGCCTGACGTGGACGCCGGCCACGGACGTAGTCGGGGTAGCGGAATACACCGTTTACCGGGATGGGTCAGAAGCGGGCGTCACCGCCGCGACCGCCTTTACCGACACCGGTCTTGCCGCCGGCACCCGGTATGTCTACACCGTGGCCGCGGCCGACGCCGCCGGCAACCGGTCGGCGGCGAGCGCACCGCTCGCCGTCCGGACGGTCGACACCCTGCCCCCCTCGCCGCCCGGCAGCCTGCGCCTGACCGCCGACAGCGGGACGGCGCTGACCCTGACCTGGACGGCCGCGGCGGACGATGTGGGCGTTACCGGTTACCGGGTGTACCGGGACGGCCTGCTCCTGGCTGCGGTGGCTGGGGCGACGGTCTA
>CAZHIT010000011.1:0-282 GCA_964533125.1 uncultured Candidatus Sumerlaeota bacterium | reverse complement strand
CCGGGCGCCGGCGGCCAGTACCAGGTAACGGCCGTGGACGCGGAGGGCAACGAATCGTTGCCGGCGGTGGTTACCCGGCCCGGCAGCGGCCCCGTACCCATCACCGCCGCGGCGGTTGCGCTGCGGGCGGACGGGGTCGGGAGACACCTGGCCCTGGGGCCGGCGACCCCGGCGGCGGTAACCATCACCATCCCGGCCGGGGTGACCGGAACGCTTTCGGCGGCCGACCGGCTCGCCGACGACGGGAACGAACTTGCGACCCTCCTCTGGACTGCGATCGAA
>CAZHIT010000010.1:0-19448 GCA_964533125.1 uncultured Candidatus Sumerlaeota bacterium | reverse complement strand
CGGTTTGACCACTTTCAGCACCGGAATGTTCTTTTCGATGTAGTCGATGAAGTGAATCATGTTGTCGTAGATGTATTCCCGCACCTGCTCCACGAAGTAGGCACCGTGCCGGTACGCCGCTTCCATCGCGACCAGACCGAAGATGTTGATGCCGCTCTGGCCAGCCCGGGCGGCCACGAACTTCGCCCGCCACTGGGCGTTGGGGATGATGGCGACGGAGGCCGGGAGGCCGGCGATGTTGAAGGTTTTGCTGGCCGAAATGAAGGTGATGGTGTGCTGCTCGATCTCTTCGGAGATGGAGGCAGTGCAGGTATGCTTGACGCCTTTCATCATCAGGTCGCAGTGGATTTCGTCGGAGATGATGGCGCAGTTGTTTTTAATGCAGATTTCACTGAGCTTCGCCAGCTCTTCTTTGCTCCACACCCGGCCGACCGGATTGTGCGGATGGCAGAGGATCATGGCACGAATCCGGGGGGAATACGCCGGGAAAGTAAAGCGTGGGGTGAACATTTTTTCCAGACCGTCGAAGTCCATCTCATACCGCTCGCCGTCGAACTTCAGGGCGTTGTCCACCACCTGGCAGCCGTTGTCCTTGATGGCGCCGTAGAAGGGGTAGTAAACCGGGGACTGGAGGATAACCTGATCACCGGGGGCGGTCATGGCTTTGACGGCCGAATAGACGCCGCTCACGATACCGGTGGTGAAGACAATCCATTCCTTCTTGATTTCCCAGCCGTACTGCTCTTTGGTCCAGTTCATGATCGCTTCATACAGCGAGGCCTGCGGGAAGGTGTAGCCGAAAATCGGGTGCTTGGCCCGTTCCTGGATGGCTTCGACGACCGGGGCGGGGCAGGGGAAGTCCATGTCCGCCACCCACATATCGAGGACATCGTCGGTACCGAACAACACGTTGTTCATGTCCCACTTGGAGCTGCCGGTGTTCTTCCTGTCGATAATCGAGTCAAAATCGTGTTTCATAATGATGCTATCCCCCCTCTGACATATTGGATTGCTAATAAAATTATAGCACAATTTTTTCCCTGTGAACCCCTCTATTGCTAATTTTTCCAAAAAACCGCTTGGCTCAGCCAGAGAGGTACCAGCGGCAGGTATCCACCTCGTATTTCAGCCGGTATTGCCGCTCTATGCTGCCGACCGTGCTGCTGCATTTGAAGTACAGGGTGCGATGCCGGCCCCGCTTCTCCTCGGTGCGCTCCTCGACCCGGTTCACCGGGACCGTGCGGTTGGCGAGGGTGGTATCGGTCAGCCGGCAGCGCAGCGGGGTCGTCTGGCCGTCGCCGGTGAACCGGGCAATGATTTCGACCAACTCCTCCATGGCCGTCACCTCTCCTTACCTTATTTATTCCTGGCAGGTCTATTATATACGAACATTTGTTCGGTGTAAAGGCGTTACACCAGTGCAGGAATGCGTTTTTTGCTCCGGGGCCTGTCCGCTTAGGTGATTGGCGAGGACGGCAGCTATGGGCGCGGAAGGACGAAGTGACGGGGGACGAGATTGCCGCGTCGCTTCGCTCCTCGCAATGACGTAATACTTACCCTTTTCAATAACCATAACTCTTCAGCCCTTCGTCGACTGGCACTGGTGACGGCCAAGCGGCGAGGGGTTTAATTGCCGCGGTCCCAATGACGTAATCCAAACTCTGCCCGGGTAAACCATTATCGACCGTCATCCGGGGATCGGCCGCTCCGGTGCGCCGCCAATCCATTGTCCCCGGCTCCAATGCAAGCTGCGGCTCCGCCCGCATGACAATAATTAAAGAGACCGGAACCCTTGCGGACTCCGGCCTCTGTTCTATCCTTAGCTTAAGGCTGGTCTTCTTCGGCCGGGGGAACTTCGGCCGGCGGGGTGATTATCGGCGGATCGGCCGGCCGGGCGGGCGGCGGGGGAGCGGCCTCCCGGCGTCTAAACCAGGGGTTATGCGTCCCGAACTTGGTGTCTAAAACTAAACCGAGGGCTATCATCGTCACCACCAGGCCGGAGAGCCAGCCGAAGACCGGCACCAGGGTGACCAGCCAGAGGAGCAGGATGCCCAGGAAGAGTTCCAGGAAGGTGCCGGTATGCAGGCCCCCCGTCTGCCGCAGGCGGCTGCCCACAAACATGGCCACCGCCACATACCCGATGAATTTCCCGATCACGATGGCCAGGACGATGAAGGGAATGAGCGGGATGCCGATGAGGGAGATAGCGGTGAGGAAGAAGAGCACCGGGACCAGCAGGATGGCGATAAAGCCGACCAGCAGTTTTCGACCGGGGTCACGGCCCAAAGCGGCGGACATTGAGCGGACATTGTCCGGCAGCAGCGCGAGGGTCAGGGCGGCGAGACCAAAGAGCAGCACCAGATTGAAGAGGCGGTACCCCCAGCCGAAGCGGAACGGCATATTCCTAAACGGCAGGTGCTCGATTTGAGGCAGGTTGAGGCCTCCCGGCCGGTTGGTTTCGATGATCTGCCCCAGGATTTGCGCATTGGGGCCTTTGGTGATGCGCCCGAGGACGGAGATGACATCGCCGCGGACGATATGATTGATTTTCACATCGCCCAGCACCGCGACCACGTCGCCGTTGACCTCCCCGTCGACGGTTACATCGCCCAGGACCCCGACGACATCACCGTTGACGGTTTCGCCGGCGGCGATTTCGATGTCGCTTAGGACTTTAACGATACTGGCTTCGCCGTCCACCTGGAAGTTGACTGCGGCCATGGCGGCGCTGACGGTGCCGGGCAGGGAAGGCGCGGCATAAGTAAACCCGGTGCCGGTGAGAACCAGGACGAGCAGCAGGATGGCCAAAAAGCGTTTATTCATGGTTGATTTCCCCCTTACCCAAAGTTGTCGTATAGCGGACAAACCAGACTTCCCCCAGCAGGAGCAGCAGGGCCAGCGGAGTTAGGAGTGGCGAGCCGTCCGGAAGCGCCCCGGCGATGGTCCCGAGGCCGCGCAGCAGGGTATCCAGCAGACCGGCGCCGATCCGCAGGAAAATGCCGGCGACCGCGAGGAGGTTTAAACCGGCGCTGGCGTAGGCTTTGCCCGCGTCCCAGAGCGGGCCGAGCGCCGGGAACACCAGGAGGTACGGGGCGAGGCCCAGGCCGAGGGCGAAACAGGCGCCGGCCAGGCGGGCGGCGGTGCGGCGCTGCCGCTCCCGGCCAAAGTCCACGGCCGGCAGGGCGGCCATGACCGCGGCGGCAAACCCGGCCGGAAGGGCCGGCGCCGGGTCGGCCGCAAGCTCCCGGTACAGTTCCCGGTAGGCGGCGAGGCTTTCACGGCAGGCGGGGCACCCGTTTAAGTGTTCTTCCAGCGCCGCAACTTCGCTTGCGGTCAGACTGCCGTCTATGTACTGCAGGATAGCATCGTCGTCAGCACAACCCATCCGTTTCGCCTCCTTTCGCCGTAAGGCCGCTCCGCAGTTTTTGCCGGCCGCGGAACAGCGCCGTTTTTACCGTGGGGAGCGGGAGCTGCAGCCGTTTTGCCACTTCGCTGTAGGAAAGACCCTGGTAATGGTAGAGAATCAGGCAGAGACGCTGCTGAGCGGGGAGTTGACCGATGGCCTGGCGGAGCGTTGCACGGGTTTCGGCCGCGATGTACTCGCCTTCGGGGCCGTCGCCGGGGGCCGCCAGCGTCTCGTCCGCCGGGGCCGGTACCGGCTTTTTTCGGCGCAGGTAGTCGAGGCTTAGGTTCTTGGCGATTTGGTACAGCCAGGTGGAGAACTTGTAGGCCGGATTGTACCGGGAAAGGCTGGCGTAAGCCCGGATAAAGGCTTCCTGCGCCAGGTCTTCGGCTTCCTCCCGCTGCCCCACCAGGCGGTAGATGAAGGCAAACACCGGCTGTTGGTAGCGGTCTACCAGCCAGGCGTAAGCGCTCCGGTCGCCATTCAGGCATTTTTTGACTATTTCCTCATCCCGCAGTTCCATCGCTGTCCGGTTCCTTCCCATTTCTATTGAGTAGTACGGGAAAGAGAGGCAAAAGTTACACCCGTTTGCATTTATTTATTAATTCCATGCAGGAGCGGCGAAGGTTCGCCCAGATAATAGATCTCCAATAGGTGCATCGCCCGGGTCATAGCCACATACAGCAGGCGGATATCCGTCGGCGTATTCTGGTACTGCCCCGGGCTCACATCGGCCAGGAGTACCGCGTCAAACTCAAGCCCCTTCACCAGGTAGGCGGGGGCGATGACCAGTCCGCCCCGGTATTCATCTTCCCGGCCAGTGAGCAACTGGTGCGCTTCGCCGGCGGCATTAAACCAGGCCGAGAGTGCCCGACATTCGGCCATTGCTTTGCCGATAACGGCCACCGCACCCCCGCCGGCAGCGCGCAGACGTCGGACCGCGTCGATCAGGTCGTCCGCCCGGTCCGATCCGGCGCGCCGGTGCAGACCGACCGGTTCGCCGTGGCGAATCACCGGGCGGGACGGATACTCTTTGGCCTCGGGCAAGGCGGCCAGCACCCGCTGGGCGACGTGCATAATCTCCACCGTCGTCCGGTAACTCAGCTCCAGGGTCTGGAAGGCGGCGCTGCCCCGGAATACTTCCGACAGTACCTCCGGCCAGCTGCGCACGCCCCGGTAGGCGTGGATGCCCTGGCTTAAGTCCCCCAGAAGGGTAAAGGAGCTATCCTTAAGAATGGCCCGGAGGACATCGATTTGGTAGACGCTGAGGTCCTGGGCCTCGTCCACCACCGTATGGCGGACGCTGACCTCTTCTTCGATGCCCCAGAGGCGGTGCTGCAGGTACAGGAGGGGCGCCAGGTCCTCCGTCTCTACCTCCCCGGCGGCCAGCACCGAGAGCGCTTGTTCGCGGATAAACCGCCGCAGTTCCGGCTCCGCCCACTTGCCCACCAGGCGGTCAAACCGGTCCGGGCGGCAGAACAGCTGATGATAATATTCGAGAACGCTGTGCAGCTCAAACCCGGCAAGGTATGCGTCCACCGCCTGCGCCGCCGCAGTGTGGATGGCCTCAACCGCTGCGTTTTTCTGGTCGATCAGGGCGACCACAAGCTCCCTGCGGGCGGGGGTGTCCGGCCGCGCCTGTTTAATCGCCTCCACCTGGCGGTTGCACCGGTCCTGCAGCTTCGCTGCCTGGAGTTCCCGGGACCGGTCCAGGCGGTTCTCCAGGAGGATCCTTAGCCGTTCTGCGCGTTTGCGCAGAGGCAGGGCGGCGTACTCGGTGCCCCACAGCGCCCGGATCTCGGCCGTGGGCAGTATCGTCTCGGCCCCCAAGGTGAAGTCTCCCTTGGGCCGCAGCTCTTCTTCCAGTTGGTGAAAATAGGCCTCCATGATTTCCTTCCAGGCGAGGGAAGATTTGAACTCCGCTTCCCGCCAGAGGAGGGACTGCTCGCCTTCCCCCTGAAGCAGACGGACCAACCGCTCGTTGGGGTCGCGGAGATTAAAGTCAAAGCCCAGCCACAGGCGGGCCAGGTCGGCAAAGGTGGTCTGCCGCACCTGCTCCACCCCCAGCTCCGGGAGCACGGCGGAGATGTAGTTTAAGAACAGGCGGCTGGGGGCGATAATTAAAAAATTCTCCGGTTGCAGGGTCTTTTCGAAGGTGTAGATGAGGTAGGCGATGCGGTGCAGAGCGATGGTCGTTTTCCCGCTGCCGGCCGCGCCCTGGACGACCAGCGGTTTCCACATCTCGGCCCGGATAATCCGGTTCTGCTCGGCCTGGATGGTGGCGACGATGTCCTTTAAGCGCTTGTCGGCGCTGGCCTGCAGGTAGGGCTGGAGGAACTCGTCGCTGGTGGTGATGTCGATGTCGAGAACATCGGTCAGCTCCCCGGCCGTGACCGCAAGCTGCCGCTTTAGGAGAAGTTCGCCTTTGATCTCCCCTTCCGGGCAGCGGTAAGCCGCCCGGCCCAGGCGGCCTTCGTAGTACAGGGTGGATACCGGCGCCCGCCAGTCGACGATCACCAGCTCCTGGGTACCCTCCCGGGTAAGCGAAGTTTTGCCGATGTAGAGCTGTTCCGGGGTACTCCGGCCGTCTTCCCAAAAGTCAACCCGGACAAAATAAGGGTTTTGCCGGGCGGCGAGTAAGCTCCGCCGCTTTTGGGCGAGCCAGCCCTGCAGGCGGAGGCTGATTAAAAGGTTATCGTAGCCGGCGCTGTCCACCCCGGCGCTGTGCTTGCGGCCCCATTCCACCTCGCGGTCGGTCTGCTCCTGCCGTTCGGCCAGGTGGATGAGGGTTTCTTCCAGGATTTTTTTGGTGTAGTCAAGACGCTTGCTTTCCTCCCGCCAGGCTGGATGCTCCTGCTTTGCCATTCTGGTCCCTCCCCTGCCGGCTTTATTCAGGCCTGGCCGGCTGCTGCGATCTTTCAGCATCATTCTGTTGTGACCATTCGGCCCGGAGCTGCTGCGCCAGCGGCACATCGGCTGGCGCCAGGTCATAACCGGTGAGGGTTGAGACCGGTACCCAGGCGAAGGCGGCGTGGACCACCGGGACGAAGTCCCCACTCTGCCCGTTGCAGCGATAGGCCAGCAGTTCTATCTGACCCCGGCCGGATTCCCAGCGGCTGACCCCGAACAGCGGCCCCACCGCGATTTCGACCCGGAACTCTTCCCGCATCTCCCGGGCCAGGCAGGCTTCCGGGGTTTCGCCCGGTTCGATTTTGCCCCCAGGGAACTCCCATTTGCCGGCCAGCCGGTCGGTCGCCCGCCGCTGTGCCAGCAGTACCCGCCCATCCTGCACCAGGATGGCGGCGGTCACCCGGATGAGGCTATCCTGTGTCATAATTATCGCCTTCTATCCTCCAGCATTTTCGCCGGATCTGGTTCTGTTCTCACCCGGTAAGCTGTTCCCGGCCAGGCGATTAGCTTCCCCGTTATTTATTGCGGCGTGTCCGGGATCCCCTGATCCGCTCCCGGGCCATACTGCCGGTACCATTCTTTCCCCGTCGACCAGGTTTGATTCGCCCGGATTTCGCCGCGGATGCTGACCGCAGCCAGGGCGATGATGTACTCCCGCAGGCCGTCGCCTTCACTCTTCTCCAGCTCAGAGAGAAGGTAGGGCAGGGCATCCTCCCCCAGGTCCAATATCGCCTGGTAATCGGCATTGCCTTCGGTGTAGGCGTAAGGATTGGAGAACATCTGTACCGCCGGGTTAGTCAGAACCGCCTCCAGGTGAACCTCGATCAATTGGCCGATAGCGCCTGAACCCGCCGGCGTCAGGGGTGGAGTGGGTGAACCAAGCGCCGCCAGTCCCGCGAAGATCAGCAGACAAACCGTGAATGCTCTACGGAAAGCCATCTTGAACCCCTCCTTTTGCCTCTTACCCTGTCGCCCGGGAGCGCCGGTAAGTTCCCGGGTGGGGACAAAGAGCAGCCGCCGGGTTCCGGCGGCGGGTTAAACCTACTGCACCAGGGTGGCAATCTGCGCTTTGGCATTCTCCAGCAGATGGTCGCCGTGGCTGAGGATGGCCCGTTCGAAGGGATACCGGAGGAGGATTTTGATGCTCTCCCGGGCCTGCTCCACATCATCGCTGAACCGGGCCGGCGGGGAGGAGAGTTCGGTGGCGTAGTCGCCCCGGTTAAAGACCGAATCCCCCGTCAGCAGGGTCCCCTCGTCTTCGAGCAAGAGCGCGATGTTGCCGGCCGAATGACCGGGCACATGGATCACCCGCAGCCCTGGCACCACCAATTCGTCGTGCTCAAGGGTGCGGTGTACCGGCACCGGGATCCCCGGCGCCTCCAGGACATGGGCGGCGATGGGCAGGTCCGGCAGGGCGGCGGTGATCTCCGGCAGGCCGGCCACATGGTCCCAGTGTTTCTCGGACAGGATCAAGAGGATGGGGTTATAGGCCTTAATCGTCGCCGCAAATTCGGCGGCGGTCGCTTCCACCCCGGCGTCTACGATGATATTGCCGGCGGCGGTAGCCACAACAAAGGCCCGGAAGGTCGACTGAGGGGTGGGAATCTGAATCTCCGTTACCTTAGGGGTTAACTGGACGGTGTTCAGCACGATCCATCTCTCCTCTCACCGGATATGGTCCGCCGGTCTTGGCGGACGGTGCAGTATTTATTCGCAGCACGCTGGCCATTCCCCTGCCGGAGCGGCTGGATATTTCTGCCCGGCCTGGCAGAGCGTCTCCGGCTTAAGACAATCCCCCCGCCATAATTAGTGGCCGCAAAACCGGAAGATTTTCGTCCCCGGCTGGGTTATGCTATGATTATAATAACCGCTGCAGACAGGAGAGCAGGATCATTATGCCAGACCGGATTCCGGACCAAACCAAATGGGACGCGGCTGTAAGCTGCGACCCCAGTTACGACGGACAATTCTATTATGCGGTCAGAACCACCGGCATCGTCTGCCGCCCCTCCTGCCGGGCCAAAGCGCCCCGCCGGGAAAACGTGCTGTTCTTTGACAGCGTGGCCGAGGCCATCGCCGCCGGGTTCCGGCCCTGCAAGAAATGCCGCCCGGACTTGGTTGGGTTTGCTCCCAACGCCGAATTAACCGCCCAGGCCAGGGAAATGTTCGACCGGACACTTACCGAACGGAGCAAAGTGAGCACGGTTGCTGGGAACTTGGGCGTCAGCCCTGGTCACCTGGCACGGCTGTTCAAAGAACAATACGGCCTCTCCCCCAGCGAGTACCTCGCCCGGCTCCGGGTCGATCGAGCCCGACAGCTACTGGCCGAAACCGACCTGAGTGTGCTCGATATCGCTTACACCGCCGGATTTGCGAGCCTCTCCCATTTCTACACCTGTTTCCGGGCGCAGACCGGCTGTACTCCCCGGGCTTACCGGGAGAAACGGGGTGAACATTGATGGCCATCTTCCTCTATCCCACCGTCATCGGTCAAATCGGTATTCAAGAAAGCGGCGGCCGGCTGACCCGTCTGTACCTGCCTTCCGACCCAGTCCCGCCGGATGATGTACCGGAGGAGACGCCAGCCCTGCGTGAAGCTGCAGCGCAGCTCCGCCGCTATCTCGCCGGCGAACTGAAAACATTTGACCTGCCCCTGGCTCCCGCCGGGACCGCCTTCCAGCGGCTGGTTTGGACGCTCCTGACCTCAATCCCCTGCGGGGAGACCGCCACCTACGGAGAACTCGCGCACCAAGCCGGCCGTCCCGGCGCCGCCCGTGCGGTCGGCCTGGCCTGCCGCTATAACCCTCTGCCGATCTTCCTGCCCTGCCACCGCGTTGTGGGCGCCGGCGGTAAGCTTACCGGTTACCGGGGCGGACTGGAGCTGAAGCAGCGGCTGCTGGCGATAGAGCAGAGCCGCCGGCAGGAGTAACGCCAGCCCATTCTCCGTTGCTCCGCACTGCAGGGACACCGGGGGAACCAGGGTACTGGGACGAGATTGCCGCGTCGGCCCACGTCTCCCATCCTTTCGGCCATAGTACCCGGTCTTATGCTGACCTAAGCAACCCTGCATCCACCGACTGCTGGCCTCCTCGCAATGACGTGATCCACACTCTGGCTGAATAAGCGTTGCCGTTCTGCCCAACCCGACAGTCAAAGGAACCGGTGCGCCATTGGTTACCTCTGCATATAACAAAACCGGCGCCCCTGCGGCGCCGGTTTTATTATCTATCGGAGGTAACTCAAGGGACTCGCATATTCCCAGTTCAGAAACACCATAAAATGCACGTGCGGCCCGGTGGCCGAACCGGTCATGCCGACTTTGGCGATTTGCTGCCCCTGCTTCACCTTTTGCCCGACGCTGACCTGGTTGCTGGAGTTGTGGGAATACTGGGTTTGCAGGCCGCCAGTGTGCTCGATAATCACTGTGTAGCCGTAGCCGCCTTTGTAGGCGGCGTAAACGACAACGCCTTCGGCGGCGGCCACAATGGCGGTCCCGCTGGGCGCGGCGATATCCAGCCCTTCGTGGAAATCTTTCTTGCCGGAAATCGGGTGGGTGCGCCAGCCGTATGCGGAGGAGATCCGCCCTTTGACCGGCCAGACCAACGGCCGGGTACTGCTGCCCCGGGTGACTGTTGGGGGGGTAGTGGCGGGCCGGGTGGGCGCTGGGGCTTTTCCGCCCGGTATCAGCAACAGGGTACCCACCGGGAGGGAAGCCGGATCGATGGTGTTGGCCGCCAGGATGGCTTCTTCCGTTACCTTATAGGTTTTGGCAATAATCGTCAGGGTGTCGCCGCTGACCACCTTATGGGTCGTGCCGTCCACCGACATAACTTTCAGGGTCTGCCCGATGGCCAGCACCGTGTTCTCGTTCAGTTTGTTCACCGAAGTCAGGGTGGAAAGGGAAATCCCAAACTCCTCGGCCAGGTTCCACAGGTTGTCGCCTTCCTTGACCGTATACTCCCGCAGCTCTGGCATGGTATCTTCGGGCGTGGGCGCGGCGGTCAGGTCCGGACTGGCTTCTCCCGCGATGGCCACCAGGGTTTGGCTGGAATCAACCGCCGGGGCCTGGGAAGCAGCCAGCCTGGCCGCCTGGTAATGCCGGCCCAGAACCAATGCCGGCACCGTGATGGCTAACACCGACAGCAGCACCAGCGCCACAGCCAGGGGGCGGCGCCGGAGGGATCGAAACAACTCCATCTACTTCACCTGCCGTTTCTGTTCTTTATTGGCCCCGGTTGGGACGCGGTGACCGGTGACTTAACATAACTATTCTATAATTGGCTTTTTCCCCCGCTTTTCCCTGCCTGAACCGACAGATTGATGCCGCCAATTTCTGCCAATTATAGTTGGAGCGCAGGTTGCGACGTTGACTTCCCCCTTTAATATGGTAAAATGAATCTGTCAGGCTAACTCAGGAAAGGATGGTACACGGGCGATGCGCAACTAATCCGACCGGAAAAACAACACAAAGGCATTTTTGTGTTCCGGAGAGGGTTAGGACGTCTGCGGATGGTTGCGGCATGGCCTGGATACCATCGCGGCTGGTGGGCATTGGTTATTTTGCCCTTTGGTTGCGTCTGGTTTTCTTTGATTCCGACCGCCGGAAGCTGATCCTCCTCTCTGGAACTGAGGAGGTTTTTTTATTCTTCTACTTGATGCGAGCCAGATCCGCAAAGAATACGGCGACCGGACGATTCTGGACATCGGCCGCCTGCAGGTGTATGCGGGCGACCGGATCGGCATCGTTGGCCCAAACGGCGCCGGCAAAACCACTCTGCTGAATATCCTCAGCGGCCGGGACAACGACTACCATGGCCAGGTCCGCCGCCTCGGAGAGCAGGCGTATCTGGACCAGACTACTTCCGTTCCAAGTGTTCGCGGTCCCTTAGCCCGGGAGTTCGGGGTGACCGACACTCCGGCCGGCAGTATCAGCGGGGGAGAGATCACCCGGGCCAAGCTGGCGGCCAGTTTCAGCCAGGAATCCCAACTGTACCTGGCTGATGAACCCACCTGCAACCTGGACATTGAGGGAATTGCCCGGCTGGAGGCAAAACTCGCGGCCTACCCGGGCGCGATACTGCTCATCACCCACGACCGGGCCTTGCTGGATAACCTCTGCACCGCGATTTGGGAAGTGGCCGGTGGTCGGGTGACCGTCTACACCGGCAACTACAGCGCCTACCAGGAGCAGAAAGCCGCCGCCCTGTCCCGGCAGGAAGAAGAATACCTCGCCTATAGGCAGGAAAACCAGCGGCTGCGCGCCGCGATCAGCGCCGCCCGGCAAAAATCGCGGGAGGTACGCGCCGCGCCGGCCCGGATGGGTAACTCCGAGGCCCGCCTGCACAAAATGAACGCCCGGACCACCAAAGGCCGGCTGTCGCGGGCGGCTAAGACACTGACGACCCGGCTTGACCAGCTAGACGAAAAGAAACCGGCGCCGCCGCCTCCCGGTATCCGGATGCGCCCGGCGGCGGCCGCGGCACCCCTCCATAGCCATACCCTCATCCGGGCGGAAGGGCTTCGGCAGGCGTTTGGGCCAAAGGTCTTGTTTACCAATGCGGACTTCGTCCTCGAAAAAGGCCAGAAGGCCGCCCTCGTCGGTCCGAATGGGAGCGGCAAGACCACCCTCCTCCGCCGGTTGCTGGTGCCTGGCTCTCAAGTGAGTATCGCCCCGGGGGTCCGGATCGGCTACCTAAGCCAGCAGCTGGATGAACTAGACGACCGGCAGACCATCTTCGGGTACATCAGCGAACGGAGTAGCCTCCCCTTCACCATCCAGCGGACCATGCTGGCCCGCCTGCAGTTTGCGGGGGACGCGGTGAACAAGTCCATCGCCGTGCTGAGCTCCGGGGAGCGGGTCAAGACCGCTATCGCCGCCATCCTGCTGAGCGACGCCAATGTGCTGGTTTTTGATGAGCCGACCAACTACCTCGATGTATTTGCCCTGGAGGCACTGGAGGAACTGCTGGTGGACTACCCCGGCACCCTCCTCTTCGTCTCCCACGACCGCCGCTTCATCGACCGTATCGCGGGCCATCTATGGCGTATCGAGGACGGGCAGCTTCGCCACTTCCCCGGCAACTACTCCCAGTACCTGAGCGCCCAGGCCACGCCGCCGCCGGATGACCGGCAGGAACGGCGGCTGGTGCTGGAGATCCGCCTGAGTGCGGTGCTGAGCCGGCTCTCGGCGCCGGCCAGGGGGGACGACCCCGTGGCTTTGGATGCGGAGTACCACCGGCTACGGCAGGAGCTGGCGGACTTGCGATCCTGAGAGGTTAAATTGAAACGACCGGAGCAGCCGTACCTTTGGCTCCTCCGGTCGCTTTTTTGTCCTGATTTGATCCTTTACCGGTCGGCGCTCAGACCGAGCAGCCGCCCTGCCTCCCGGGCGCTCAGGCCCGGGCACAGCTCTTGCGCCCGTGCTGCGATTTGCCGCCCCGCTTCCGCCCGCTCCCAGTCCCGGGAGCCGGCCAGCATCTCGGGTCCCGCCCACTGGCCAACCGTGGTATACTCGCTCACCAGCCAGCCATAAGGCTCACCGTTACGATTCAAGCGTCGGGATGCTCCGGCGACCGTGATATCCATGGTTCCCTGCAACCCCACCAGCGCGTTCTCGAAGTCGCGTTTAGCTTCCCCCGAAACCTGGAGGATAGTTTTCAGGTCGTGGGTGTTTAAGGTGCCGCAACCCTGCAATGTTGTGTACAACCTGTAGTCCAGATGCCCCAGCTCACCGCTCTGGTACCGCTCCGCCACCCCGGCCGCCGGGCGGTACGCCGCAAGAAAGCGCTGGTACCATTCCGGGGCGATAAAACCGGGCCGCCGCCCAAACACCCGGGCGTAGGCTGCCTGTTTTTCACTGGCCAGGCGGTCCTTCCAGAGCCAGGGGTCGCCGGCGTCGCCGGTGTGCCAGGCTTCCGGGGCGGTCACCTCTTCCAGAGACACCAAGCCCCAGGGGTTGCGGCTGAGGAGCAAAAAGCCGTATTCCCGGATTAAAGCCGCCGCTTCGGCGTAGGTCGTAATCAGCGTCACCTTGATTCCTCCTCTAGAAACCTAATCCGCCAGGCTCCGCCACAAAAACAGGGTCGCCGCCGACCGGTATGGCGCCCAGGGTGCCCCGATGCGGTGCAGAGTGTCGGCCTCTGGCATAGCTTCCAGGCCGTAGCGGAGCATCACCGCCCGCCGCAACCCGAGATCCGCCACCGGTAGAACATCCGGGCGGCCAAGCCCAAAAATCAGGTACATTTGGGCCGTCCATAGGCCAATCCCCTTCACCCGAAGCAGCTGTTCGATGATCGCTGCGTCGGTTAGGTTCGGAAAGTCCGCCGGCACGACCAGCCCGGTCACGATAGCCTCGGCCAAATGCCGGACATAGCGGACCTTGGGCCGGGACAGGCCGCAGGCCCGCAAGGCTTCGTCGTCCGCCGCCAAAACCCTCTCCGGCATAACCTCACCCAGGAGGTCCTGCACCCTCCCGTAGATGACATCCGCCGCCTTGACCGAGAGCTGCTGGGAGACGATGGATTCGCAGAGTACCGCAAAAGCCGGCCCGGAGGCGATCTGCGGCCGGTAATCAGTGTAGCGGTCGGCCAGGTCCGAGAGCAGCGGGTCCGCCGTGCGGAAATGCTCCTTGGCCTGGCGGAGAATCGAAAGTTCCAATACGTTCATCCGCCTTCCCGGGTTCTGAGTGTCGGTACAAATAAACCCCGGCGCACCCCACCGGGACCAGAGAGCAGGTTTAAGTCCGCCGATTCTACCGGGCCAGCCGGCCGATTTGGCTTAAGGGGTAGAAGCGGAACAGCGCCCGGCCCTTGACATTGGCCATGGGAACAAAGCCCCAGTAGTGGCTGTCGTTAGAGAAGTTGCGGTTATCCCCCAGGACAAAAAGCATCCCTTCCGGTATCTGCACCGGCCCATAGGTATAGTTCGGGCGCTCAGCCAGATAGCTTTCCTGCAAGGCTTGTCCGTTGACCCAAACCTTGCCGTCCCGGATCTCGACCGTTTCGCCGGGCAGTCCGATCACCCGTTTGACCAGGTCCAGGGTCAGGTGCGAAGCCTCGGTAGGCTTAAACATGATCATATCCCGCCGCTCGATGCCGGTGAACTTGAAGAGGAATTTGTCAAACATCAGCCGGTCGCCGATTTGGATTGTGGGCACCATCGATTCGGAGGGAACATACCGCGCCTCCACCACATAAGTCCGGATAAACAGGGAAAGGACGAAGGCGATTGCCACCACCTGCACCATTTCCCAGACTTGCTTCATTCTGTTCTGTCCCATCAGCCGTTCCTCCCCCGCCTGGCCAGCCGCATGAGCCGTACTCTGACCCGGCAGATATTGTTGCTGCTTACATACTGATTCTAATACAACCCCGGCGTTTGTACAAGGGAAAGATAATGGCCGGCGCCCAGGCCGGCCGGAGGCGTCTGGCAGCAGGTACGGGTTAATGGCGCCGGCTGGGCGCAGGACGCCATTCGGATGCCGGGCGTTTTACTAACCGGCGGGTGATCCGGGTCATCGATTCCCCGCGGAGCGGCCGACCGGGCGGCTACGCCCGACTGCACTCCATTAAATCTATTCTTCTCTCTCAATTCACTGCGGCCAAACGGCCGACGGACCCCGGTGACAATGCCCGGGGTCCGTCGGTTAATGCTCTTTAGCGGGTCACGATCTTCAGCGACCCAAAGACGGCGTCCGCCTCGATGTGCAGGTAATTGGTCCCCGCCGGAATTTCTCCCGACCGGTAATTGGCCTCGCCGAAGTTGACAGTCGTGCCGTTGGGGACCGAGGCGCTGCCAAAGGCCGAATCCAGGTGGACTACCACCGGCTGATCCTTTCCGACCACTACCACTCCACTCGAGAAGATGCAGTCAATCTTCACTTTCTGTCCCGGCCGGTCCGGCACAATCCCAGACAGGTCGATCTGGCCGCTGCTGAAAATGATGTGGTACTCATCCTGCCGCGCATCGGCCTTCAGCTCCCCGCTGCTGAAGAGCAGGCCGTTATCCATCCGGTAGCCAAAGCCGCCGAACAGGATGGACAGACCGAGGAAAACGATGATCAGACCGACGGCCGTGCGGAAAATCGGGATATTGATGTTGAAATTGTACCGCAGCAGGTAGGCTACTCCGACACAGATCAGCAGGACGCCCCAGAAATACTGACTGAAAAATTTCATGGCGGTAAACCCCTCTCGCGCATTATTTTGCCTCAATTATACTACATCTGGCCAGCACCGGGAAGGGTTAAGCGCACCGGACAGAGATACTCAGAGACGGCTCGGCCAGAGGTCGGGGGAGATACGCCTTACCCCGCAGCCGGGCTAGAACGGCAATCCGTCATCCGGCTCCGACCGGACCTTCACCCCCGCATCAATTACCCCGACAACCTGATCCTCGTCGCCAAACTTGTCGATCAGTTCGGTCTCATAATAGGCGGTATCTTCCGCCGACAACGCATAGCACCCCGGGCGATTCGGCAGCACCAAGCCATGGGAACCGCACACCGGCCGCATACAGGCACCGCACTCCGGGCAGATCAGCCACCCACACCGGGGGCAAGCCTCGACATTCTCGCTTTTCATACCGGTATGACAGTACCAGCAGACGTTTGGATAGGATGAGATTTCACTTTCCGGGGCAAAGACGATCCGGACCCGGTCACCTACTTTATCGCGCATGGCTACGCACCAGTGGGCGGGCAACTCGCCCACCTGACAGATAATCGACCCCAGGCCGCTGGCTTTTTTCCCGGCAGTCGCCAAGGGTCGCAGCCAGACCACCTGGCCGGTCTTGAACGTTCGCTTTTCATCGCCCATTTCCATCACCCCCGTACCAGACTATGCGGGGTGATGGCGGTTGATGTATAGCGAAACGGCGGGTAATGCGGCAATTATCCACGGGGACAACCGGTGATGGACTGGCGGCAGTAGCTCCCCGCCTGCTATTTATCCACAGTTTATCCACACGATGCACAGCCCACCAACAATCTATTCACCGATTATCCAAAAGCCTATCCACAAACAGAGAACACAGTCGACCTCAGACACCAGCCACTACACCTATATTTCTTTTCCCGATGTCAGGTGATTATTCCCTTATCCACACAACTCACAGGCCGCAGACAAGTTATCCACCGGTTATCCCAAACCATGTCCCCAGATCGTCGCTGTCAATCGATACTTTAGACGCAGAAGGACGAATCGACGGGGGTTCAGATTGCCGCGTCGCTTCGCTCCTCGCAATGACATGAACCGATGGGTATTCTCACTTATCCACAGGATTCTCAGTCTGCCAACACTCTATCCACTGCTTGTCCCAATCTCTATCCCCAGATCACCGCCGCCAACCGCTGCCAGACATATGCCAGTATGCGTCTGCCTTTTACGCGGGTGTTTATTTGCTCTGCTTATCCACACGGAACAAAGGCTGTCAACAAGTAATCCACAGGCTATCCCAGACATATCCCCAGATAGCTGTGGATTGCCGTCAACAAGCCCGGGCTAATCCACACCTGCTGTGCCGATCAGATGGTCTGATCCGCTCCCATCGTCGCCGCACGTAGAAAAAAGGGAGCCTTACGCTCCCCGCAGTCCAACCCGCTCTCAGTCGCCGACCTAACCGGCTCATCCCTTGTGCCCAAAGTTATTCACAGTCTTTCCCCACAATTGGGGCAGTAATTCACAGTTCTGCCCACAGTTCTTCCACAGGTGGGGCAGACGCGCCGGTTCCCCGCCGGATTATTACCGCGCAAATCGCCAATAACCTCAGTGTTGTAGATCCCCGTCCCCGGTAAGCCCACCGTCCGCCGCACTTTTTTGTCCGGCCCCACCGACACCCGGAAGCCGGGAATGCCCAGCGAGAAACCAAGACCTGACTTCGAGAGGTTCAGCCGGAACAATTTGCCGATACCCACCGACTTGCGCAGTCGCCAACCCATACCTGCCGCCTCCTTATATTTTAATCATTTTGTTCGCCCGGTTGACCAAACCTGCCGGCATCTGCCGCCGCAGCTGCCAGGTTATGCTCATCGGCCGGCTGCCGATATGCGAAACATAGTCTACCATCCCCAGACAAATATAGGGAGCCGTAAGACCGTCTACCTTCTTGTTTTCCCGGACAAAGAGCAAGACCTTGCCGCCGTTTGTGCGCTGGTGGATATACCGCTGCCCGGTCGGGGAGTTGGCCGCAGTCGTGCTCTGCGATTGCCAATGGAACAGGGAATCGCTGATGGCGTAATCGTCGTAAAGGGTGGTGGGAGAGTAGTCCTTTTCGGATTTATTGAGTGTAACCAGGAGAACATCGGTTTTGTATTGCGGGAGATATTGGACCCCCGCGATCATAACCGTCTTCTGCCAAAAAGTCCAATAACCGGAGGCGGCCATAATCTCGTCGCGGGAATAGGAGCAGTGCAAATCCAAAGGACAGGGAAAACCGATGTCGATCGTTTCGTCCACAAAGTCAACCGATCCGTAGTTCCACTCCAGTAAGGCGATGATTTCTTCCCGCAGGGGAGGACATTCCCGCAGACGGTCAAGACTGTCCCCAGCCTCGTACATACCCAACTCGGATAAGGATTTCTGCCAGGCCGTGTAGTGGAACATGGTCAGCATCCGTTCCTGCTCCGGTGTCAGGACCGACGGAAGCCCGTCCTCCAGTACCTCCAGCAAAAACCGGATCCACCGCCGGGAGTTGATGTGCGTCATCCGCCGTAGCGCCCGCCGCAGCGGCTCTTCCTGCGAGCTAGCAAAGTCAGGGGAAACCCCTGCCTGCACGCACAGACGGGCAAAGGTATCGACACGGTAGATGTCGGCCGGTTTCAGATCGTACCGCCTAAGGAAGGAGGCCAGGGTCGGGGGGTGGCCAAAATCGGCTTCGAAGGTGCGAAGCTTGTTGATTAAATTGGTCCGGTTGTTCAGCGAGCGGCGGATGTTGTCCAGAATATAGCCCTTGGCCACCCGCTCCAGCTGGATAAAACAGCCCTGCGGCAAAGCCGGGAAGTCGTTTTCGATAGCGTACTGGACCGAATGGCGGGTATGGCCCAACAGCGCCCGGTACTTCCATTCAAAACGGTATTGGCGGTGGGCCTGACCGATAAAATCCAGAACGGTCAGGACCTCTTTTCCCTCCCACAGTCGCAGCCCCCGCCCCAACTGCTGCAGAAAAACGGTGAGGCTCTCGGTCGGACGGAGGAACAGAACGGTATTGACCTGAGGAATATCCACGCCTTCATTATACAGATCGGCCGTGAAGATAAACTTGATTTCCCCGTTCACCAGGCGGGCCTTGGCAGTCTCCCGCTCTTCCGGGTCAGACCCGCCGTGCAAGGCCAGCGAGGGGATTCCCCACTGGCTGAAGCGCTCGGCCACATGGATGGCATGGGTCACTCCGGCGCAAAAGCCCAAGCCGATAACCGCTTCCATACTCGTCACATATCGCTGCACCGCCCGGCAGACGGCCCTGGTGCGGAAGTCGTTGGCGGTGTAGACATTCTCCAGCTCCCGGACGTTATACTGGCCTCTTTCGTAGGTAATTTGGCTTAAGTCCACCTCATCCGTTACTCCGAAGTATTGGAATGGGGCCAGCAGCTGCCGGTCGATGGCTTCGGGGAGACGGATTTCGGCCGCCAAGTGGCCGTCGAAGTACTCCAGGATGTCTTTGTTGTCCAGCCGTTCCGGGGTTGCCGTCAATCCAAGGAGGATCTGCGGTTGATACCAGGTAAGCAGTCGTAAATAACTTACCGCAGCGGCACGGTGGAACTCGTCCACCACGATGAAATCATAAAAATCTGGCCCCGTCTGTTCCCAGAAATCCTGGGAGTTGAAGGACTGGATGGTCATGAACAGGTGGTCAATCCCGGCTGGTTGGGTTAGCCCGTCGTACAATTCGCCAAAGTTGGCGTCCCGCATAATGGTACGGTAGCATTGCAGGCTTTGGCTGAGGATTTCCCGCCGGTGGGCAATAAACAACAGCCGATTGGGCTCTCTAGGATGCTCCCGGCAGAACCGCTGGTAGTCAAAGGCCGATACCACCGTCTTGCCGGTACCGGTGGCGGCGACGATGAGGTTACGATAGCGGTGGTGCAGCTGGCGTTCCGCCGCGAGTTTGGCGAGGATTTCCTTTTTGAACTGGTAGGGAC
>CAZHIT010000009.1:477-20177 GCA_964533125.1 uncultured Candidatus Sumerlaeota bacterium | reverse complement strand
TGGGCAACATCGACCTGATCCAGGCGGTGCTGGGCGGGACGAACATTATCGCCGGCACCACGGCGCACGGGGCCACCCTTTTAGGCCCCGGCCGGGTGCGGCACACCGGCAATGGCCCCACCATCATCGGTGAACTGACCGGCGCCGGGAGTGAACGACTTACCCTGGTGGCAACCCTGTTCCGCCAGGCCGGGCTGGAGACCAGCACCACCGCGAACGTCATCGGTCTGATCTGGGATAAGCTATTGGTCAATGTCGGGATCAATGCCCTGACCGGGCTCACCGGCCTCCTGAACGGAGAGCTTTTGACTTATCCGGAACTTGAGAGCGTGCTGGAAGCGGCGGTAACCGAGGCCTGGCAAATCGCCCGGGCCAAAGGGGTCGAACTGCACTACCCTGATCCGGTCGCCCACACCAAAGCCGTCTGCCTGGCCACGGCAGCCAACCGGTCCTCCCTGCTCCAGGATATTACTCAACAACGGCAGACGGAAATCGAAATGATCAACGGCGCCGTCTGCCGGGAAGGGGAGCGCCTGGGTGTACCCACACCGGTGAACGCGACCCTGACCAATCTGATCCGTTTTCGCGAACGCTATACTAAATAAAGGGGGAGAGCACATGAACATCACCGCCGTCCGCACCGCCTTCTTCTCACCCACCGGCGGCACCAAAAAAGTCCTGGACGCCATCGCCGCCGCCACCGGTCTGCCGCCGGGAGTACCAGCCAACCTGACCACCCCCCGCAGCCTTACTGAAACTATCCCCGCTTTCCGCCGGGATGAACTGGTGGTTCTGGGAGCGCCGGTGTACTCCGGCCGCCTGCCCCGCGTGGCCGCTCAGCGGATCCAGCGTCTCAAAGCGCCCGGAACTCCGGCGGTGCTGGTCGTCGTCTACGGGAACCGGGATTATGAAGACGCCTTGCGGGAGTTGCGGGATACCGCAGTCGCCGCCGGGTTTACCCCCATCGCCGCCGCCGCCTTTATCGGCGAGCACTCCTTCTCCAATTCCAAAACCCCCATCGCCGCCGACCGGCCGGACCAGGCCGACATAGAGGCTGCCGCCGGATTTGGCCGCCAGGTGCAAGCTAAGCTCGCAGGCTTACCCGCCCTTGAAGCTGTGCCGGCGCTGGCGGTACCGGGTAACCATCCGTACAAAGCGTTTACGCCGGCGATGGAAGAGCAGCAGGCGCAGACCACCGCACCGGTCGTGGATGCCGCCAAATGCATCGCCTGCGGTACCTGCGTCAATGTCTGCCCGGTCGGCGTCGCCGCTTTCCTTGGCCCCAGCGCCGTTGGCCGCTGCCTGCGCTGCCACACCTGCATCCGGCGCTGCCCCACCGCCGCCCGCTCCTTCCCGGCCGATACCCCGACGGCGGCCGGCATCGCCAAAGCTGCTGCCTGGCTCTCCGCCAGCTTCAGCCAGCGGCGGGAACCGGTGTTGTTCCTGTAAACCGGAAGCCCCTGCGGGTCTGGATCGACAGCCACCGGAGACTCTGCTGCATCGGAGCCAGTAAGCCTAAATCGGACGGATAACCCAGAAGGAGGCTGAATATGAAAGCTGCTCTCGCTTTCGTCAACGGTAACGTTCTGACCATGGATGACTCCTTCCCGGCCGCCCAGGCCGTCGCGGTCCGGGACGGCCGCATCACCGCCGTGGGCGACACCGCCACCGTCAAAGAGTGGATCGGCCCGGACACCACCGTCATCGATCTGCACGGCCGAACCCTCCTGCCCGGTTTCCACGACAGCCATATGCACCTCCTGAGTTACGCCGCTTCCCTCCAAAACGCCCATTTGAACAACCTGACCTCCATCGCCCGGGTCATCGAGGTCATGCAAGACCAGGCCGCGCGTACCCCGCCCGGCCAGTGGATCCTGGGGCGGGGCTGGGATCAGAACTTCTACGTAGAGGGCCGCTATCCCACCGCCGCCGACTTAGATCAGGCTTCCTCAGTTCAGCCAATCTCCATCCAGCATGTCAGCGGCCACGCCTTGGCGGTGAACACCGCGGCTTTACGACTGGCTGGGATCACCCGGGACACCCCGGACCCGGCCGGCGGGCATATCGACCGGGGCCCGGAGGGTGAGCCGACCGGGGTGCTGCGGGAAACCGCCGCCGCCCTGGTCTCCCGCTTCTATTTCCCCTTCCCGGCCGAACGGGCCCGCGCCGCCCTGCCGGCCGCTATGCAGTCAGCGCATGCCGCCGGGATCACCTCCATCACCGACGACAGCGCCCGGTCGCTCGTGGGTGGTTACCGGGCCTACCTGCCTCTGATGCGCGAACTGTGGGCCAGCGGCATCCCCATGGTACGGACATGCCAACTGATCTACTTCACCGAACTGGAGACAATGCTGGCCGAAGGCCTCCATACCGGCGACGGGGACGAGCAGGTCCGGGTTGGCGCCGTTAAACTGTTCGCCGACGGCTCCTTCATGGCCCAAACCGCCGCCCTGCGGGAACCCTTCAGCGACTTGCCCGGCAGCCGGGGGCTGTATTACATAGAGCCATCATCCTTGGCCGCCCTGGTGCTGAAGGCTAACCGCGCCGGCCTGCAAACCGGCATTCACGCCATCGGCGATGCCGGTATCGATTCGGCCCTGGACGCCATCGCTGCTGCCCTGGCCGACTCCCCCCGCGAAGACCACCGGCACCGGATCATCCATTTCGAGGTCCTGACCGAAGACATTCTCGACCGAGCCAAGGAACTTGAAGTGGGCGCCGACATCCAGCCGAAATTCGTCGCCACCCAGGGCGGCTGGGTGGTCAGCCGGGTGGGTGAGGCGCGGGCCAGACTGACCTTCCCCTGGAAGATGGTGCTGGAGCGGGGGATTCCCTGCGCCGGCAGCTCCGACTGCCCGGTTGAACCATTCACCCCCCTGCTCGGTATCCATGCCGCCGTCAACCGGCAGGTCGACAGCATCCCCGGGATGACCTTCAACCCGGAGGAGCGTCTGACCCCCGAAGCCGCCCTGCGCCTCTGGACCATGGGCAGCGCCTACTCCACCTTTGAAGAGAACATCAAAGGCTCCATCACCCCGGGTAAACTGGCCGACCTGGTCGTGCTCTCCGGCGACCCGCTGACGGTTCCGCCCGCCTCCATCCGGGAGCTGCAAGTGGAAATGACCATCGTTGGCGGCCGGATTGTCTATCCAGCCTAGTGGACCGGTCCGGGCTGCCCAGCTTTTGCCGGTAGACGATCATCCTTCCCGCTTCCGGAATGCCCTCGATCTATCCCGCAAACCACGAAAAAAAGAGCCGCATCACGGCTCTTTTTTTGTGCTCGATCTTTTGGCCAGGGATTAGTAGGTTCTCTTTTTCCGGAAGCAGTCGCTGCAGTACACCGGTTTATCTCCGCTCGGTTTGAACGGAACCTGGGTGGACGCGCCACAGGCCGAGCAGACCGCCGGGAACATTTCCCGGGTCTGGCCACCGGTGCGAACCGTGCCGCCACCAGCCGCTTGCTTGCGGGCCGCCCGGCAGCGGGGGCAGCGGGCCGGCTCATTCTGGAAGCCCTTCTCAGCGTAGAACTCCTGTTCCGCGGCCGAGAAAACGAACTCAGCGCCACACTCACGGCAGGTTAGGGTTTTGTCCTCGAACATCGTTTTTCCTCCTCGTAAATTATTGCCCGAGCGGCTTTGGGGATTATTCTGCGGAGCTAGGCCTTCTCGGGTTACGAGCAGGATTCACGCACTTAAGTCTCCAGCCGATATAGGCTGATTTAATTATATTCTCAACCCCAAAGGATGTAAAGGCGTTTGGCAAAATATTTTCCTTAATCTTGCGGCTTGTCCAATATCTGGCAAGGGGTGGGAAAGGCGCCGCAGCCTTCCAATTGAGCCTCCGGGATCAACTCTCCTCCCCTTTCTCTTTTTCCCTCTCCAGCCCGGCCCCGGGAAGACCAATGCAAAATGAAGCAGAACCGCCCCCGACGGCCTTGCATCCCGGCCGGGAAATGGAGTATAATACAGGAAGCTGCGAATGGTTCGCATTGGCATCGGATCGGAGGATAAACAATGCCTGACTATGTCCTGGAAGCTGTACACGACTCCCTGCGGATGCTACCCTGGCTATTGGCCATCTATATCGGCATCGAACTGCTGGAACATCGCTGGGGTCAGGCCATGCGCCGCCGCATCCAGCGGGCCGGGTGGGCCGGACCCCTGCTGGGCGCCCTTTTTGGCTGTATCCCGCAGTGTGGGTTTTCGGTCCTCACCACCGTTATGTATACCCAGCGGCTGATCTCTCCCGGCACGTTGCTGGCCGTCTACCTTTCCACCTCGGACGAAGCCGTCCCCATCCTCCTCGCCCACCCGGAACGAGTATCTTTGGTTCTGCCCTTACTGCTGACCAAAGTCCTGGTCGCCGTCTCTGTCGGTTATGCGGTCGACCTGGCGAGCCGGTTCTTCATCAGCCGTCAGGCGGGCAACGAAGTTTGCGCCGCCGGTGGGTTGACCCATCCGGGGCATACCGGCTGTGCCGCCTGTTCGCCCACCACTCTGGACTGGCGGCATTACCTGCTTTCCCCGCTCCGCCACACCTTCCAGGTCTTCGCCTTCGTTTTGGCGGTTACCCTGGGGCTGAACTGGACGATTGAGCGAATCGGCGCCCAGAGCATCGCCGCCTTCTTCCTCACCCGCAGCGCCTGGCAGCCAGTGCTGACCGCGCTCATTGGCTTAATCCCCAACTGTGCCGCTTCGGTGGTCATCACCGAGCTTTACCTCCAGGGCAGCCTTACTTACGGGGCCACGATCGCCGGATTGAGCGCCGGCGCCGGCTTGGGACTGCTGGTGCTGGTTCGGGAAAACCCTAGCCGCCCGGAAACCATCGGTCTCGTGGGCTTGCTCTACGGCAGCAGCGTAGCGGCCGGCAGCCTCATCCAGGCGATGCTGGGTTGATCCCGAGTATGACCGCAATTATGGTTCAGGAAGGAGCGGTACCGATGTCTGAGTCCGAAAACAACCGGGAGACGCTGACCAAAGGCGGGCTTAAATCCACCCGGGCCCGGCAGCTCATCCTCGATGCCCTGCGCTCTGCCGCGGCTCCGGTCACCGCCGAACAAATCCACCGGCAGCTGCCGGCCGAACCAAACCCGGTCTGGCTCTCGACCGTATACCGAACCCTGGACGCTCTGACCGTCAAAGGCATCGCCACCCGTTCCATCCGCGCCAGCGACGGCCAGGCTGCCTACGAGCTGAGCCAGGGCGGGCACCGGCACCGGCTAATTTGCACCGGCTGCCAAAAAACCGTCAATATTGAAGGTTGCCCCCTGGCCGCCTTTGAGGCCAGTCTGGGAAAGCAGACCGATTTCACCGTGCAGGGCCACCGCCTGGAGCTTTACGGCCTTTGTTCCGTCTGCCGGGAGAAGGGATCGTCCCGGTAGACTGGCAGCCAAAACCGCGGCGGCGGAGTAACCACGATGCATTGACGCTGATTGAAGCGAACCAAAGCCGCCTGCGGGCGGCCTTTATTCTTGGTGGACAGAAAATAATCTGTAGCCGTCTGCGTATACTATTTACAGCGAACATATGTTCGTTATATAATAGAGTACGCGGAGGTGGTAAATTTGTCCAAAACTGAGCGGACGATCCTGCACATCGACGTCAATTCTGCCTATCTCTCCTGGGAAGCCGTCTACCGCTTGCAGCACGGCGACCCGGTCGACCTCCGGACCATCCCTGCCGTGGTCGGCGGCGACCCCAAAACCCGGCACGGCATCGTCCTGACCAAGAGCATCCCGGCCAAAAAATTCAAAATCCAGACGGGGGAGACCCTGCACGCCGCCCTGCAGAAATGCCCCCAACTGACCATCGTCCGGCCCAATTACGAGCTGTACATGCAGTGCAGCCAAGCCCTGATCCAGGTCCTGCGGGAGTATTCCCCGGTGGTGCAGCGCTTCTCCATTGACGAGTGCTTCCTCGACTGCACCGGCCTAGAGGATCTGTTCGGTGCCCCGGTGCCGATGGCCCACCAAATCAAAGACCGCATCCGCCGCGAGTTGGGGTTCACCGTCAACATCGGCATATCGTCTAGCAAGCTGCTGGCCAAGGTGGCCTCTGACCTCAAGAAGCCGGACATGGTCCACACCCTCTACCCAGACGAGATTCCGGCGAAGATGTGGCCCCTGCCGGTGGAAGACCTGTTTGGCGTCGGCCGCGCCACCGCGCCCAAACTGCACGGCCGCGGGATCTACACCATCGGCGACCTGGCCCAGACCAACCGGGAGATGCTGGGACTGTGGCTGAAGAGCTATGGCCTCACCCTCCACGACTACGCCAACGGCATCGAGAGTTCCCCCGTCCACGCCGGCCAATACATCCCGGTCAAGGGCATCGGCAACTCCACCACCATCCCCTTTGATGTGGAAGACCGCCGCACCGCTCACCTGGCGCTCCTCTCCCTCACCGAAACCGTAACCGCCCGCCTCCGGCGGGCCGGTTTACTGGCCCAACTGGTCAGCGTCAGCCTCCGCACCAGCGAACTCTGGAGTTATGGGCACCAGCACCGCCTGGACTTCGCCACCGACTGCACCACGGTCATCCACCGGGAAGCCTGCCGGCTGTTCGACGCCATCTGGAAAGGCGAACCGCTGCGGCACCTGGGCGTTCGGGTCACCGATCTGTGCGGCAGCGAACTGCTCCAACTGTCCATCTTCGACGCCGGTTGGGAGAAACAACAGAGCGCCGACCACGCTGTGGACCGGATTCGACAGCACTTCGGCCCCCGTTCCCTGGTCCGCTCCGCCTTCCTCTTCTCCGGTCTAAAGCCCCTCACCGGCGGCACCGGCGACGAAGAAGACTTCCCGGCGATGAACAGCATCCTGTGAACGGGCAAGCCCGGGCAACTTCGCCCGGGCCGCTGCGCTTTGGCTAATGGTTTACCAGGACAGAGTTTGGATTGCGTCATGGCGAGCCGACACACTCTCCCGTCGGCGCGGCAGTATGAACCCCAGCCGCTTCGTCCTTCCGTGCCGATAGTACTCATTTACCCCAGCATCATGGATCACAGCTGCCGCAAGGCACATAACCCTGCGCCAGGGCGTCGTCCCGGTCCCGGAACCACAGCCGGTTGGCCGGGGCGATTTTTTTGGCCTGGTAACAGCCAGGATGGGGGAACTTATCGGAGTTGGTACTGCCCAGTAACTCCCCGGGCCAGTCCGTCGTTTCTTGTTCTGGCTCCACTTCATCCTCCGGGTCGGTCTGGTCCGGGGTTACGCCTTCCGTCGTTGCGGACGCTTCGACGGCCAGCGCCGTCGCCGGTACCAGAATCGGCAGCGGAGCATACGCCCACAGCCCCAGGTTCTGCTCCCAGGCGGCTACCTGGGCCTGCACCAGCCGGCCGGCATATTTAACATTCGGCGGTTCCACGGTCACTTGCGCCCAGCCCAAAGCCGCCAGCTCGGCGTTGAGCAACATGCCGTCCGTGAGGTAAACATAGGCCAGCAATCGTCCTTCCGCGTCGGTCATCCGGGTATCGAACTCCAGCCGTACTCGCTCTCCGGCCAGGCGGTTCCGGGTATACGCCAGGGCTTGCGTAACGTGTTCTTCACCCCCGCGCTCCGGTCCGCCCCCCGCCGGGGCTTCTAATCCGATCAGGCGCACCGTCTCCGTCACTCCCTGGTGATCGATCTCGAAGGTGATGCTATCGAGGACCCGGGTAACGGCAAAGCCCGCCGGCAGGGCCGGAACCGGGTCAATGTGGAGCACTCCATCCTCCCAGCGGACCACTTCGCCCAGGGCTTCGGTCACGAAACTCAATGTGATATAGGTAATTCCATCGATCAAACAGGGCGGCGATGACAGCGACAGGGTCGCTCCGTTGACTTGGACCTCACCGGTACCCGGGTCAATCCGAAGATCGCTTCCCTCCCGCCGGCCCACAATGGTTTTGGTCTTCGCCTCCCAGGCCACCGCGATCCCGAGGTAATCACATACCGGCCGGAGCGGCAGCAGGGTCTGCCCGTCCGCCGACTGGGGCACCGGACCTATCCGCACTTCCTGCCGGTGGAGTACTACCCGCAGGTCCGTCCCTGCGTTCACACCGGCCGGCTGTGTCAGCAGCAAAACCACCAGCACTATCCACCGTAGCTTTTTCCCCACGCCGCCCACCCCCTAATCATCCGATTCTCTCTCCAGTATCCACCCATTTTTGACACATTTCGCTGTCAGACCGGTATAACCTGCCGGGAATGGCGCTTTATCTTCCCATTTTCTCGGGTGCGCCCGATCCACAAGCCTCGCCTTGGCCGGAGTGGCGCCGAACCTGTGGTCAAGACGGACCTATGGTAAGTCTGGCAAGAGAAAAAGAAAACCGGCCACGGCGGCCGGAGGCTTTGGTCAATATTACTTTCGGGGAAAAATCCTGGCTGACGGCTGACGGTCAGATCCGGTCGCCCGCTGCTACTCGGGTTCCGTTTCGTCCGGGGCGGCCGCCGGGTTTTGCTCTTTCCACGCCTGGTATCGTTCCAGTTCACTGCCGACCTGCCGAAAGACGTAGGCCAGCACCGCCAGGTCGTCGATCAGACCGGCAAAGGGGATAAAATCGGGCACCAGGTCCAGGGGCAGGGCAAAATAAAGCAGGCCGATAATGATCGCAACGATCGAACTCCGGGGGATTTGCCGGTAAGCGCCGAGGCTGTAGTCGCGGAACAGGCTGATCAGGAGCTGGGCTTTGGCCCAGACCTCGCCGATGGGTCCCTGACCATGGCTAGCGTCTTCGGCGATTTGTTTGCCGATTGCCTTCACTTTTTCGGTCGCCGAACGGAGCAGCTGTTTCGCTTTGCCATTGTCCCCGAGGTATTCCTCCGCTTTGGTTTTGAACCGGTCAAACAGGTGGCGCAGGTCGTTTTGACTGAACTCCGGCAACGCTTTTCCTCCTCTCAGGTACTCCCTGCCGATCCTCCGCTGGGGCTTTACTGAGAACAATCGGTTCGCCCCTGGATCGACGGGCCTCTGATGCTTAATTCCCCTTTTCTGGGTGGTTTCCTGCTTTCCATAAACCGATAGATCGTTAAAGCCTGAACTCAGCTCAGCGCGGGAGACGATGATCCTTCCCTTGCCTGGACTGCATTTTTTGATGTGGCCCGAACTGCAGCCTGGTTGCCAACCGGGTAAAGGCGGTCACCAGCCGGTTAAGCTGGACACGCAAAAAAAAGCCGCCCGCAGGCGGCAAAAGTGAGAAAGGAATATTGGTCAGGCACAGATAATACCAAGAATAAGACCGAATCATAGGATCAGGGACAGATGCGCGGTACTATACGGATGCAGGATAATAATGCTATTATACTCCCTTCGCTGATCATGTCAAGAGGATACCCGGATGCCGGTATACAAAATCATGTGCTGATTCACTGGCCGGAAATGAAAGAAAAGTATCGGTGCCGGAACTCAGCCCTGCCGCCGGAGGAGGAAAGCCAATGTATGTTTATCTGCGTTCCTTAGCTATTTTTGATCCGCGATCCCGGGAGACCGCCCGGACCACCCAGGCCGTCCTCATCTTCGAAGGCTCGGATCACGCTTTCTTCTCCTGGGAAGCGGATGCCTGCGTCCCGCTGGCTGAGTGCCGGGGGATAGCGGTCCGGGATTACCCGCTGGAGGTAACCGTGGAAACGACCGATGGGATCCAATACCACGGGATGGCCTTTCTGCGCCGGGAAGAACGGAGCGGAACCGAAGCGCATTATGTTCTCGCCGGCGCGGGTCACCTCGTCAGTGCGAGCGGCGATCCGTTCTGAACGACAGGGAACGGGCACATCCGTCGGCGAAGACGATTGACAGCCGGATTTTCCACGTGACTTGATTACTTCGGCTCGCGCTGTCCATAGTAATCGTAATACACCGTATCCGCTACTGGTTTGCGCGGCCGCGGTTCGGGCGACTCCGCCGGATACCCAATCGCCAGCAAAGCCAGAACATAGTTATCCTTCGGTGCCCGGAGGGTTTCCCGGATGGCCTCCTGGGTAAAGTTCCCGACCCAAATCGTGCCCAAGCCCAGTTCCTGCGCCTGCTGGACAAGATGGTCCCCAGCGATAGCGCAGTCCCGGATGATGCGGTGCCGCTCTTCAGTATACTGCTCAGCCATGATATCCATCGGCTTGCTCTCCGCTTTAACCCGGCTCTTCAGGTCACCCACCAGAGCAATCAGCAGCGGTACTTCCAGCAGGTAGTCGTAGCGGCCGCAGGTATTGTAGACCGCCTGCCGCTGGGCTGGATCCTGGATCACGATAAACGAGCAGGGCTGGGCATTCTTGCCGGAAGGGGCCAGATGGGCGCTATCCAGTAACATAGTTAGTTTTTCCGCTTCCACCGGCCGGTTCTGGTATTTCCGGATGCTGCGGCGCGATTGGATGGCCTCCCGCACTTCCATGATCTCACCCCCAAATTTTGTTCTCTGCCAGCATTATCCCCCAAAAGGGCGGTTATTAGTGCTCACGGGGCCCGGATGCGCCGGGCTACCAGGACCAGGTCGTAGATATCGATGATCGAGTCGCCGGTGGGGTCGTCTTTTTTTCCGGTACGTCCGTATTCTTTTGCCAGCTCCGTCAGGTCCGCCAAAGAGACAACTTGGTCTCCGTCCACATCACCCAACAGCGGCGATAACCGGCAGACCGTGGGCCCCGCGACATAATCCCCCGCTTCCGCCACGCCGGTTTGTCCGTCGGTGTTATCGCCCCGTGCGAGAATCTGCTCATTGTTCAGCACGAAGAACTGGTGGGCGTCGCCGCAGACGATGTCCGCCACCCGGGAGGCCACCAAGCGGGGCCGGGCCAGGTCTTCGGCCTCCCTGCCGGCGCTCTTGCCCCAGATATACGCATTGCCATTCCTGGCGAGAGCCATGGAGACATGTTTGCCGGCCGCAATCTTAATAATATCTGTCAGGTGACCTTCTCCCTGCGCGGTCAGGACCGGCACCGGGAGCAGGCTTTTGTTCTCCGCCGTGGCCTCACCGTTACCCAAAGCGCCATACTCGCCCTGACCCCAGGCCCAGACGGTCCCGTCTTCCATGAGAGACAGGGTGTGCGAATACCCGGCGGCAACCTGGACTACTCCGGTCAGGGGGTTATCGCCGCTATTGTCCATGACCCAGGATGGTACATCACGGTCAGTCTGAGTACCATCGCCCAGCTGCCCCCAGGCATTCCACCCAACTCCCAGCACCTGACCGCCGCATAGGGCAAAAAGCTGGGCTGAAGCGGCGGCAATCGCCTCAATGCCAGCTAGCCCGGGCACTGGTTGCAGGGTCTGTCCGATAAGCTGGCCGTGGATATCACCGCTGTACCAGACCGTTTTGTCGGCCCGCAGCCAAGCCAGGAAAGCCCGGCCGGCCGCTATCGACTGTATACCCGTCACTTCCTGCAAACCGTCACTGTCCAGCACCGCCGTGGGGATGGAGATAATGGTGTCCGTTTCCGGCCCGACGCTGAGTTTCCCCCGGGCGTTGTTCCCCCAGGCGAGAGCCGAACCATCCTGGCGAAGCACGGCAGAACAGTCCGGCCCAGCCACCAGCAGGGTGACTTCCTGCCCGTTTACCCGGGTTAGCAGCTGCGGACTGGCCCCGCCCGTCCCGCCAAAAGTGGTTAGTTGCTTGAAATCGTTGCGGCCCCAAACCCACAGAGAATAATCCCGCTTCAGCGCCAGATTATGGGCGCCGCCGCCCGCGATTTGTACCATCGGAATATCCGCCGCCCAACCGCCCTGTCCCGCCATAAGACAAAAGAGGATAACTGCCGCCCAAATCCGCCTGTGCATCCTGCCACCACCCGCTCCGCTTTACCTTCCACATTCTGACCTTTTTCGCTAAATCCTGCCGGTAAGAGCAAACGAGCGGAGATTTTACCGCAAAACAAAACCACCCCCCGGGGGTGGATAGAGGATACAATACAGACTGCCGGGAAGCCCAGAACGTTTAGACCGATTGTTCACTTTCCGGGATAAAGGCGTGGCGAAAGATCTCAACCTTGGCCGGCACTCCGGGCGCCGGGGTGATGGCCACCACATCAAAGCGGCAGTTGGTCTCGTACGAAGCGTTGGCATCCAGGTAATGCAGCGCCGCCTGGACCAGTTTCTCCTGTTTGCGCCGGGTAACCGCTTCCGCCGGATGCCCGAAGCGGTTAGTCCGGCGGGTTTTCACCTCGATGAAGACCAAATCCCCGCCTTCCTTGGCAATGATATCCACTTCCGCAAACGGGCAGCGGTAATTGCGGGTAACGATCTCGTATCCGGCCGCGAGCAAATGGTCCGCCGCGACCTGCTCCCCCCACCGTCCTAGCGCAATACCCTGGTAGGTCATTGCCCTTCCTCCCCTTTCGGCCCCAGAAAATGGCGGATGAACGAACGCCGGTGCAACGGGCAAGGCCCGTACTCCATAATCGCCGCGATGTGTTCCGCTGTGCCGTAGCCCTTATTGCTGGCGATGCGGTACTGAGGGTAAAGTTGGTCCCACTCCAAACACAGGCGGTCCCGGGTTACCTTGGCGATAATCGAGGCCGCGGCGATGCTGTGGCAGAGGCTGTCGCCTTTAATAATGTTGTGCTGGGGCAAATCTATCGCTACCGGTTCGGCGTCGACCAGCAGATAATCCGGCCGGACCGGGGCGCCGTCGCGGTCGCTCATACTCTCCGCGGCCTGGCGCATAGCCTCTCGGGTGGCGGCTTTGATGTTGATGGCGTCGATAGTAATACAGTCCACTAAGCCGATCCCAATGCCTATCGCCGCCCCGGCGATCCGTGGATACAGCCGTTCGCGCTGTGCTGCCGACAGGCGCTTGGAATCGTCTACACCCGGGATGAAGCAGTCCACCGGCAGCACCACCGCCGCTGCCAAAACACTGCCCAACAGACAGCCCCGCCCCACCTCATCGATCCCGGCTATCAACTGATACCCCTGCACCCAGAGCTTAGTCTCGATTGCCAGGTCCGGCATCGTTCTCTCCCACCTCCGCCGGCTCCTCCCCGCCCGAAATTGTAGCCTCGGCTGTCCGTTCCGCCGGCAATTCGAGCGTCAGCCGCCCAAACGCTCCGGTTTGGAAATCCCGTAGCACCAAAACCGCCGCCTTGGTCCGGTCCACTTCCCCGCCGGCCCGCAGGCACCCCCGCTTGCGCCCGATGGCTAAGAGCATTTCCAGCCCGGGCATCAGCTCGGTCAGATTGTAGCGGCTCAGCAACTCCGCCGGCGCCAGAGTACCCATCCGGAAGAGGACGGCCATGGCCACTTCTTCGGCGTTATACTCGCTTTCGGCGATGGTTCCCACCATCGCTAGTTTCATTTTAGCCTCCGGGTCCTTCAGCTTCGGCCATAAAATCCCCGGGGTATCCAGCAGTTCAAAATCGGCGGCGATTTTCACCCACTGTTTGCCCCGGGTTATCCCGGGCTGGTCCCCCGTCCGGGTGGCCGTCCGGCCGACCAGGCGGTTGATGATCTGGGACTTGCCGACATTGGGGATACCGACCACCATCACCCGGATCGCCCGCCCCCGGATTCCTTTTTCCGCCCGCTTCTGGAGCATGGGCTGGGCCGAAGCCCGCATATACTGCAGCAACTCGCCCATCCCCCGGCCGGCCAAGGCGTTTACGGCCAGCACAAAATGCCCTTCGGCCCGCAAAGCCTGCACCCAGGCCGTCGTGGCCGCCGGATTCGCCAGGTCGACCTTGTTTAGGACGATCACCAGCGGTTTGCTGCCGGCGATTGTCCGGATGTCCGGATTGGCAGTGCTGTCCGGCGCCCGGGCATCCCGCACCTCGATGACCACATCCACCAGCTTGATGTTCTCTAAAAGCGTCCGCTTGGCTTTCCCCATATGCCCCGGATACCATACTCCCGGCATCAGCCGCACCTCCTGCCCTGCTTCGTACTGCCGTCCGTTTAGCTTGCCCCGCCCTGGCCCGTTTAACGCAAGGTCCGGATTCGCCACAGCGGCCAGTAGGTCAGCCGGGCGCATCCCCGGATATACTCCCGGCCGACCGGGCCAAAGGTTCGGCTGTCTTCGCTCGCGGCGCGGTTGTCGCCCAGAACGAACACCTCCCCCGCCCCCACTAAAACAGCCGGCCAGTCTCCCGCTCCGGGCGCCGGGAGGTAGGGTTCCGCCAGGGCCCGGCCATCGCGGTAGACGCTCCCCTGCACCATGGCTACCCTTTCCCCGGCAACGGCAACCACCCGCTTGATATAATCCTGCGACGGGTCGCGGGGGTATTTGAAGACGACAATCTCCCCCGGCGCCGGCGGCCGAAAGTGATAGGTCAGCTTATTAATCAGGAGACGCTCGCCGTCGTGCAGGGTCGGCTCCATGGAGTTGCCCGACACCTGGAACGATTCGACGACCAGCGTACGGAGGAAAAAGGCCAGCGCCAGCGCAATGATCATTGATTCCAAAAATTCGCGCCAGAACCGGCCGGAAGCAAGCGCCATTGGTTCCCCTCCAGCCTGGATTCAGGGGGACCGGCTGCGCCCGTCCCCCTGAAGATTAGTACCTTTTTTCTTTGATTCTCGCGGCTTTGCCGGTCAGGTTGCGGATATAGTACAGCTTGGCCCGCCGGACGGCGCCGCGCTTCAGCACTTCAATCTGGGCAATCCGGGGTGAATGCAGCGGGAAGGTACGCTCGACCCCAACCCCGTACGAAATTCTCCGGACGGTGAAGGTTTCCCGCGAGCCGCCGCTCTTCCGGCTGATGACTACGCCATTGAAGGCCTGGATTCTTTCCTTCCCGCCTTCGACGACCTTCACATTGACTTTAACCGTGTCGCCGGGACGAAAATCCGGTATATCCTGTTTCATATTTTCTGCTTCAACTATCTTGAGGATGTCCACTGTCGCTCCCCCTTTCTGTCTTATTGGTCTGATTTGGTGCTAATTATCTCTGATGCCGCCGGAGTGCCCTCCGCCGGTTCGCTCGGCTTGGCGGCTTCGTTTTTTACTTCCGCCAGCAGGCGTAAATCCTCCGGCGCCAACTCCCGCCCCGAGAGCAGGTCCGGCCGGCGCTGCCAGGTCCGGCGCAGGGCTTCTTTGCGCCGCCACCGCCGGATATTGGCGTGGTTACCCGAGAGCAGGACCTCCGGCACTGGTAAGTCCCGGAAAGACTGCGGCCGGGTATACTGCGGGTACTCGAGCAGATTATCGGCAAAGGAATCCTCCCGGGCCGATTCGGCATCACCCAGAACATCCGGCAGCAGGCGGGCAATGGCGTCCACGATAACCATCGCCGGCAGCTCGCCTCCGGTGAGGACATAGTCGCCGATCGAGATCTCGTCGGTCACCAGATACTCCCGCACCCGTTCGTCTATCCCTTCGTAATGGCCGCAGAGAAAGATCAAATGGTCTTCGCCGGCCAGCTCGGCCGCTTTCGCCTGGGTGAAGGTTTGCCCCTGCGCGCACATTTGCAGAATGCGCGGCGGCTTTGCCTCCCCGGCGGCTGCGGCTCTAGCCACCAGATGCTCGACCGCTTCGAAGAACGGTTCCGGCTTCATCACCATCCCGACCCCGCCCCCGAAGGGGTAATCGTCCACCGTCCGGTGCCGGTCGTGGGTGAAGTCCCGCAAATCGACTAAGTTGATGGACAGGATCCCTTTTTCCCGGGCGTTGCCCAGAATACTCTCGGTAAACGGACCGGTGAACATCGCCGGAAAAATGGTGATGATATCAATGCGCACGCTGCTCCCGCCTTCCCCCGTCTAGACAAGACCCTCCAGCAGTTCCACGACCATCCGGCCGGTCGCTGGATTAATCTCTTTAACCACATCGTGGATCGCCGGCAGCAGCAAGTCCGCTTCCGGATCGCCGGCGGGAAACCCGTGGCGCTGTACCACATAGACATCGTTGCTGCCGGTCCGGAAGACATCTTTTACCTTACCCAGAAGCGTGCCGTCGGTGGTATATACAGCCAAACCGATGATTTGGTAGAAATAGTAGTGCCCAGCCGAGAGCGCCACCGTCTCGTCCTGTCGGACCAGCAGCCTTCCGCCCGCGAGCGCTTCCGCTGCGCTGATGCTGTCGTAACCTTCAAACCGCAGTACCGGTACTCCCTTGTGCAAGCGGCAGGAGGCCACCGTCAAAGACCGCGTCGCCGTCCCTTTCGCCCAGGTCACTGCCTTCAGAGTGCTGAAGCGTTCCGGGAAGTCGGTCAGCGGAAAAACCCGGACCTCGCCCCGGTTCCCCTGGGTGGTCGATATTTCGCCGATAGCGATCAGCGGTTCGTCTCTTTTCGGCTCCTGCGGTTTGGGCATGGCGTCAACTCTCCCGGATTTCGATGATAATGCCGTCTTTAACGACGATTTCGGCGGCAAAAACCTTATCCCAGTGGTCGCCGACGGCTACTTCAACCGTCCCTTCCACCGTACCCTGCACTACTTCCGAACCGGGTTCCAAACGGCTGATTTCCTTGATGCGCTCCAGCAGCTTGGCTTTGGTTTCTTCCCGCTTCGCCTTTTCCGCCTCAATCTGCTGGCGGGCGACGCTTAGTTGCGCCGGGTTTGACCGGGCCAGGTCCTCCAGCATCCGGCGGCCGTACTGCTCCACCTGCTGGAGTTCGGTTTCCGTCTGGCGCAGGTCGGCCTGCATTTCAGCCACGGTCTCGCGGATAAGCGTGTCGGTGACAATAGCTTTCACCGTTATGGGCCGTTTTATCGTCAGTCCCATTGGGGTTTTCCCCCTTTCGGCTAATTCCGGTTAAACCAGATCTCCGGTGCCGCGGTCAACGATCTCCACCGTTACCCGCTTGCCGCTCCGGGTGGCCGCCGCGTTCACCACGCTGCGCAGCGCCTTGGCTATCCGGCCGTGCTTCCCGATAACCTTCCCCATATCGTCCGGAGCGACCTTCAGCCGCAGTACTACAGCGCGGCTGTCTTCTTCGCATTGCACTTCCACCGCTTCGGGGTGATCAACCAGGGCCTTGGCAATAACCATAACCAAATCCTGCATGACCCTACCTCCTGCTTATTCCGCCGCCTCTTCCCCGGTTTCTTCCTTCGCCGTTTTCACGGCCGCGAACCGGTTCATAATCCCGGCTTTCCGGAACAAAGCCCGCACCGTATCGGACGGCTGGGCGCCTTTCTGCAGCCAATCGATGGCTTTCGCCTCGTCAATGCTGACCACGGCCGGTTGGGCAGTGGGGTTGTAGGAACCGATCTCTTCGATAAACCGTCCATCCCGGGGAGACCGGGAGTCGGCCACCACGAAGCGGTAATGCGGTGCCTTTTTCGCTCCGATCCGCTTCAGTCTGATCTTGACACTCATCTTGACACCTCCTTTCGGTCCTGGGTTTTATTTGAGGAAGGGGAGTTTCCCCAAACCTTTGTTTTTGTTCTTTTTGGCCAGGCCACCCAGTTGCTTCATCATCTTGCGCATGGCGTCAAACTGCTTAAGGAGCCGGTTGACATCCTGCACCGTCGTGCCGCTACCCCGGGCAATCCGGCGCCGCCGGCTGCCGTCGATAATCGATGGATCCCGCCGCTCGCCGGGGGTCATCGAGCGCACAATCGCTTCCACCTGCCCCAGTTCCTTTTCGTCCACGGCTGGGGCCTGCCCTTTGGGCAATCGGTTTAGGCCGGGGACCATCCCCATCAGCTGATCGAGTGGACCCATATTGCGCACCTGCTCCAGCTGGGCGAGGAAATCGTCGAAGGTGAAGTCGGCCGAGCGCAGTTTGCGCTCCATTTCCTTCGCTTTTTCGAGGTCGATGTTCTCCTGGGCCTTCTCGATCAGAGTCAGGACATCGCCCATCCCGAGGATCCGCGAAGCCATCCGCTCCGGATGGAAGGGCTCCAAGGCGTCCATTTTCTCACCCGTAGCGGCGAACTTAATCGGTTTGCCGGTCACCGACTTGACCGAGAGGGCCGCCCCGCCCCGGGTGTCGCCATCCAGCTTGGTCATAATCAGCCCGTCAATCCCCAGCCGGGAATCAAAGGTGCCGGCGATTTGGACGGCGTCCTGCCCGGTCATGGCGTCCACCACCAGCAGGATTTCGTGCGGGTGCACCGCCTGCTTGACGGACTCGAGTTCCACCATCAGCTCTTCATCGATGTGCAGGCGGCCGGCTGTGTCGATAATCAGGGTATCGGCCCCGTGCTTGCGGGCGTGCTCCACCGCTCCCCGGGCGATATCCACCGGCGAAACCTCCGTGCCGAGGGCAAACACCGGGATATCCAGCTGTTTGCCCAAAACAGTCAGCTGTTTTATCGCCGCCGGGCGGTAAATGTCGGCAGCCACCAGCAGCGGCTGTTTGTTCTGGCGAC
Organism: uncultured Candidatus Sumerlaeota bacterium; assembly: GCA_964533125.1. Taxonomy (GTDB): domain Bacteria; phylum Bacillota; class SLNR01; order SLNR01; family JBMNPB01; genus CAZHIT01. The sequence continues at coordinate 1,959 of CAZHIT010000009.1, read as the reverse complement.
GCAGCCAGGCCGCCAGCTTCCCGGCGGTGGTCGTTTTCCCGGAACCCTGGAGCCCTACCAGCATGATGATCGTGGGGGGCTTTGCGGCGATGGCCAGTTTGCTCTGGGTGCCGCCAAGTAAAGCGGTCATTTCTTCGTTGACGATTTTGATTACCTGCTGGGCTGGGGTCAGGCTCTGCATCACTTCCTGCCCCACCGCCCGCGCTTTCACCCGGGCGATAAAGTCCCGCACCACCGCGAAATTGACGTCCGCTTCCAGCAAAGCCAGGCGGACTTCCCGCATCGCTTCGTTAATATCGTTTTCCGTCAGCTTGCCCCGCCCCCGCAGGCGCTGAAAGGTAGCCTGCAATTTATCGGCCAAACCCTGAAAGATCATGGTGCCCCTCCTGTCGCCGCGAAGCGCCCTATTCCTTCGCCAGCAGGCCGCGCAGGGCCGCCTGCACTGCTTCCAAACTCTCCCGGTCCACCGTCTGACCCGCCTGAGCCTGGGCGAGCGCCGCCGCCACCAGGGCCAAGCATTGTTCCAACTCCTGCTGATAAGCCAGATACTTCGCGGCCAGCCCCAGCTTGCGCTCGTATTTTTCCAGCAGCTTTTCGGTCCGCTGCAGGCTGTCGTGTACCGCCTGCCGGCTGACGGCGCTCTCATCGGCGATCTCACCCAAGGACAGGTCTTGATCGTAGTATAGCTCCGCCATCTGCCGTTGCTTTTCGGTGAGCAGCGGTCCGTAGAACTCCAGCAGCAGCCCCATGCGCACAACCTTTTCGAGCACGCGTCTCACCTGCCCGCTGTTAAGCTGTTTTACTTTACAGAGCTATTGTAGCGGAACCGGCCGTCCCTGTCAAGTAAAATCCCTTGAATAATGAACCTTGCCGGCTGACGCCGGCAAGGTTTTCACGAATCATTCCAGACTAGATCTTGGCGCGAATCAATCCCGCTTAGAACCGGTTGGGGGCCAGGACTTTCCCGGCTAGCACGCCGGTGTGCTCGCCCTGGCGGATGGCTACTTTACCGTTTACCAAAACATAAGCGACGCCGTCCGCATACTGGTGCGGGTCGGTAAAGGTCGCCCGGTCGATAATCTTATCGGCGTCAAAAACGGCGATGTCGGCGTGCATCCCCGGAGCCAGTCGTCCCCGCCCGGCGATACCCATCTTTTCGGCCGGTTTGGCGGTCATTTTACTGATCGCTTCCGGGAGCGGCAGCACCTGCCGATCCCGGGAGTAGTGGCCCAGCACCCGGGCAAAGGTCCCGTAACTGCGCGGGTGGGGCTTGCCGGGGCTAAGGATGCCGTAGGGGGCGACCGTGCCCGAATCTGAGCCGATGGTTGCGAGCGGATGCCGCAGGGCCATCTCGACGTCCGCTTCCTGCATCAGGAAGAGGACGGTGGTGATGGTCTGGCCGTTTTCCTCTATAATCAGGTCGTACATCGCTTCTTCGGCGCTCACCCCCCGGAGGGCAGCAATCTCGGCCATGGTCTTGCC
>CAZHIT010000009.1:0-467 GCA_964533125.1 uncultured Candidatus Sumerlaeota bacterium | reverse complement strand
GGTGCTTATTGCCCGGGGCTTCTCCGCGCACCCTCAGCACCTTTTCCCAGCCGGCCGCTCCGGCGCAACCCTCCCAGCCGGGAATCCCCGCCGCAATCTCGGCTGAGAGTCTCTCCCGGGTCGCCCGGTCCTGCAGGCGAGCGAGCAAGGCCTCCGTCCCGCCGGAATGGGCCCAACTGGGAACCAGGGTCGCAAGCGAAGTACTCGCGGCGATGTAGGGGTAGACATCGAAACTGACCGCCACCCCCTCCGCCCGGGCTTGCTCCTGCATCGCCAGGGTCTGGGCGATTTTGCCCCAGTTGCGCTTCCCGGCCGCCTTGTGGTGAGAAATCTCCACTGGCACCTTCGCCTGCCGGCCGATCTCGATCGCTTCGGCCACCGCTTCGATCAGGGTATCGCTCTCGCCCCGGATATGGGTGACGTAAATCCCACCCTTTTCGCCCGCCACCCGGGCTAACTCCACCAGC
>CAZHIT010000008.1:2798-20254 GCA_964533125.1 uncultured Candidatus Sumerlaeota bacterium | reverse complement strand
CCTTTTAAGTCGTTTTTCTGTTTTCCTGCACTGTACCAAACCCGCTTCCGGCTAATCCAGTGAATAAATTAGCGGAAGGGGTAAAAACAAATGCAGGCAGATTTAGTATTAGTTAACGGAAATGTCGTTACGATGGATCAGAACAATCCCCGGGCCGAAGCGGTGGCCATTCGGGACGGCCGGATTCTCGCCGTCGGCACAAACCATGCGATTACCGGTTACGCCGGTCCGGATACCAAGGTCATCGACCTCGCCGGCCGCGCTCTGCTGCCGGGTTTCTCCGATAACCACCTCCACCTCCTGGGGTACGGCCTGGCTTTGCAGCAGGTAAACGTCGCTCAGGTGGACGGGGTAGACCAGGTCATCGAACGGGTGCACGCCAAGGCCCAGACGGTTGAGGCCGGCAAGTGGGTCCTGGGGCAGGGTTGGGACCAAAACCAGTACAAGGTGGTGCGTTACCCGAACCGGTACGACCTCGATCAGGCGGCGCCGGATAACCCGGTCGCTCTATCCCGCATCTGCGGTCATCTGCTCGCGGTCAACAGTAAGGCTTTGGAACTGGCTGGCATCACCCGCTCCACGCCGGACCCGGAAGGGGGCCGTATCGACCGCGACGCGCAGGGCGAACCTACCGGCATCCTGCGGGAAACCGCGATGCGTCTGGTAGCGCAGATTATCCCCCCGCCGGAGTACGCCGACCTGCAGCAGGCCCTGCAAGACGCTGTGCAGCGGGCGGTGGCCGCCGGGATCACTTCCATCACCACCGATGACGTCAAAAGCGCCGGCGGCCTCGAGAACTGCCTCCGCCTGTACCGCGACCTCTGGGAAAATGGCGGGGCGGCGCTGCGGGCCTACCTGCTGATATCTAGCTCCGCTTTGGACGAACTGATTGAAAAGGGTTACCAGACCGGCACCGGGGACGAAAGAGTGAAGATTGGCCCCCTGAAGGTCTTCCAGGACGGCTCCTTGGGCGCCCGGACGGCGGCCTTACTCCAGCCTTACCAGGACGACCCGGGTAATTACGGCGTCCTTTACCAGAGCCAGGAAGAGATCAACGCCCTGGTCGACCGGGGCCACGCCGCCGGTATGCAGATTGGGATCCACGCCATCGGCGATGCGGCGGTCGAATCCTGCCTGGTGGCACTGGAACAAGCGATGCAGCATAACCCGCGGCCGGACAGCCGGCACCGGATTATCCACTACCAGATCCTGTCGGAGGCGATTCTGGCCAAGACCCGCGACCTGGGCATCATCGCCGACATCCAACCGAAGTTCGTGACCACCGACGGACAATGGCTAGAAAGCCGGATCGGTCCGGAGCGCCTGAAGCTCGCCTGCGCCTGGAAGACTATCCTCGACTGGGGCATCGTGGCCGTCGGTGGTTCCGATTGCCCGGTGGAGCCATTCGACCCGCTCCTCGGCTTGCACGCGGCGGTGACGCGGCGGGTGGACGGTACTCCCCCCGGCACCAGCTGGCTGCCAGAGCAGAACCTAACGATCGATGAAGCCCTGCCGCTCTACACCATCAATGGTGCCTATGGCTCCTTCGAGGAGGATATCAAGGGCAGCCTCACCCCCGGGAAGCTCGCCGACTGCGTGGTCCTTTCCCAGGACCCGACAGCCGTGCCGGGTGAGCAAATCCGCGATTTGCAGGTCGAGCTGACCATCGTGGACGGACGGATCGTTTATTCCGCCTGACAGTAAACAATCAGAGACCCGGTGGCTAGCCGGGTCTCTTTTTATCACAGCGGGGACAGGCTGTTGGAAATGGACGCAAAAAATGGTAGGATAGATTAAAACCCAAAGGGAGGGGAAGCGGATGGAAGTCCTGATTGTGAGCCAGGCCGAAGTTGTCGAACTGCTGCCCATGGGGGAGTGCATCGGGGTGATGGAACAGGTTTTCCGCCAGGTGGCGGCGGGTGAAGCCATCCTCCCGCTGCGGACGGTGCAGCGCCTGCCCGGTGACCGGATCTTAGGCTATATGCCGGCTTACCTTGGCGGCATGGGCGCGGTGGGGGCCAAGGTCATCACCGTCTACCAGGAAAACCACGGCACGGAGTACGACGCCCACCAGGGAGCCGTCTTGCTGTTTGAAACTACCCATGGAAGCCTGCAAGCCATTGTCGACGCTACCGCCGTCACCGCGATCCGCACGGCGGCGGTGAGTGCCTTGGCCACCCGCCTGCTGGCCAAAGAAAATGCAGGGGACCTGGCCATCCTCGGCGCCGGGACCCAGGCCCGCGGCCATCTGGAGGCGATGCTCCAGGTCCGCCCCATCCGGCGGGTGCGGGTGTGGAGCCGGGACGCGGCCAAGACGCAGACGTTCGCGGCCCAGGAAGCCAAGCGGTGGGGGATCCCGGTCGAGGCAGTCGCATCAACCCAGGCGGCGGTAACCGGAGCGGACCTGGTGTGTACCACGACCGCGTCCCGCGAACCGGTGCTCTTAGGCGAATGGCTCAGCCCCGGCGCCCATGTCAACGCCGTTGGCGCGAGCCAGGCCTGGGCGCGGGAAGTGGACACCGTTGCCGTCGTCCGCTCCCGCTACTACGCGGACCGGGTTGAATCCGCCCGGAGTGAGGCGGGCGAGTTCATTACTGCTATGAAAGAAAACGCGGTCGGCGCCGAGCATATCGTCGGTGAACTGGGGGACATCCTGACCGGTAAGATCCTTGGCCGCACTCAAGACAGCGAAATCACCCTGTTCAAATCCCTGGGCCTGGCGATCGAGGACCTGGCCGCCGCCTGGTACATCTACCGGCGGGCCGGCGAGACCGGCCGGGGTACCCGGGTCGAACTGGGCGGGCAGCACTTCGCCCGCCGGGACTAAGAGCAAGGGAGGGGAAGCAGATGCCGGATTGGCTGATCCAAAACGCACTGGTGGTCACCTTCGATGCGGCCAGAAGACAGATCGAAGACGGCGCCATCCTGGTCCGGGATGGCCTGATTCACGACCTTGGACCGACGGCGGAACTGACCGTGCGCTACCCGTCGGCCACGCCTTACGCCACCGCGAACCAGGCGGTCATCCCCGGCCTGGTCAACGCCCATACCCATATCGCCATGGTTCCGTTCCGGGGCCTCACCCACGACCGCAAGGACATCCTGTACAACGTCGTCTGGCCGATTGAGACCAGCCTCACCGGGGAGGACTGCTACCACCTGGCCCGCCTGGGGGCGCTTGAAGCCCTGAAAGCGGGTACCACCTGCGTTGCCGACCACTATTTTTTTATGGAAGAGATCGCTCAGGCGGTGGCGGAGTGCGGCATCCGCGGTATCCTTGGGCATACGGTGATGGAAATGGGCGGCCCGATGACCGGCCCGGACCAGCTCGCCGCCGGATTCTCCTTCTGGGAGCGGTGGCAGGGCCGTCACCCGCGCGTCCTCCCGTTGCTGGCGCCGCACGCCCCGGACACGGTTTCGCCGGCTTGGCTGAGAGAAATGAAGGAGTTTGCCGATCTAAAGGGAACTTACCTGCACCTGCACCTGGCCCAAACCAAGTGGGAGCTGCAGCGGGTACGCGAGATGTACGGTACGACCTCCGTCCGTCACTTGGCGATGACCGGGTTCCTCGACGCCAATGTCGTCGCCGCTCACTGCATCTATATCGACGCGGCCGAGATTGACCTCTTGGCCAAGACTGGCGTGACCGCCGTGTACTGCCCCAGCACCCATGCCTTCACCGGGCACGTCGCCCCGGTGCCAGCGATGCTCGCCGCCGGGATCCGGGTGGGCATCGGCACCGACTATGTGGCCGAAAATGACGACCACAACCTCCTGGAGGAGATGCGCCTGGCGACGATGCTCCAAAAAGTGGCCGGCGGCGACCCCCAGGCCCTGCCGACCCGGGAGGTGGTGGGGATGGCGTTTGGCGCCAATCCGCGTGCGTTTGGAATGGAGCGGGAGTTAGGCTCCATCGAAGTCGGGAAGAAGGCCGACTTGGTCTTTGTGGACCTGGAGACCCCGCGGATGGTCCCCCGGCACAACATCGTCAATAACCTGGTCTACGCCTCCTCCGAGGCCGATATCACTGCGGTGATGGTGGACGGGGAGTTCGTGCTGCGTGACCGCCGGGTGCTGACGGTAGACGAAGGAGAGGTTATCCGGCAGGCGCGGTTAACCTGCGAAAGCATTTTGCAGCGGGCGCTCGCCAAACAGCCGGCCCTGAAGCAATACCTGGACCGTTAGATTTGAGAGGAGGCGAAACCTTGCACCATCTGGATACTGCTCAGGTCGTGTACTCGCTCTCGCCCCACCACCCGCCGGTTCTGACCATCGAACCGGGTGAGACCGTCCGGGTCAGCACCTTAGACTGCTTCGGCGGTCAGATCCGGTGCGAACAGGATCAGCTTAGCCGGATTGACTGGGAGCGGATTAACCCGGCCACCGGTCCGATCGCGGTCCGGGGTGCTAGGCCAGGCGACACCCTGGCCGTGGATATTCTGGACATCCGGGTCGCACCGCAGGGGGTGATGGTGGCCGTTCCGGGAGATGCGGGGCTCGGACGACTGATCCCCGCCACCCGGACGAAGGTTATTCCCCTGACCGCCGGGAAAGCCCGCTTTTCGCCTGAACTCACCCTGCCGGCAGAGCCGATGATCGGAGTGATCGGTACTGCCCCGGCCGAGCTTGCGGTTCCCACCGGAACGCCCGGCCCCCACGGCGGCAACATGGACTGCCGTGAGATCCGGGCCGGCACCACGCTCTACCTTCCGGTCTTCGTCCCCGGCGCGCTCCTGGCCCTGGGGGACCTGCACGCTGCGATGGGGGACGGGGAAGTGGTTGGGGTAGGGATCGAGACGGCCGGGGAAGTTGACCTGCGGGTCCGCCTGCTCCCAGGAATAGCTGTACCGCTCCCGGTGCTGGAGAATCCGGCTGCAGTCATGACCATTGCCTCGGCAGCTACCCTGGAGGAGGCCGCGCAAACCGCCACCGCCGCCATGGTCCGGTTGCTCGTGGATAGTGGGAAAATCGACGCCAGCGAAGCGGCCATGCTCCTCAGCGTGACCGGCCAACTGCGGATTTGCCAGATTGTCGACCCTCTTCTAACCGTCCGCATGGAGTTACCAAGAAGTGTTTTGACCGCCTATGGGATTTCATTATTCCCGGCCTGAGTTCGGCCGGGGCGCGTCATCATTCAACACATTACGGGAGGGAACAGTATGCAGAAAGTAATCAAATGCGGTTGGCTGCTCGATGGGACCGGGAGCCCGGCCATCGAGCGGGGAATCATCGTCACCCAGGGCACCAAAATCGCCGCCATCGGTCCGGAAAGTGCGGTTGCCTGGCCGGAAGGGGAGTACGAAGTCATCGACGCTGGCCAGTACACCGTTTTGCCCGGCTTAATCGACTGCCACGTGCACCTGACCAGCGACCCGGACCCAGATTCGTCGATTAAGAGCCGTGAACCAGATTCAATGACCGCCCTGCGGGCCGCCAATAACGCCCGCCTGACCCTGGCCGGCGGGGTGACCACCGCCCGGGATGTCGGCGGCAAGGGGATGGCCGACTTAAGCCTGAAGAAAGCCATTGGTGAGGGGATCGCGGTCGGGCCGCGTCTTCTGGTCAGCGGGCGGTGCCTGTGCATGACCGGCGGCCACGGGCACAACTCCGGTCGGGAAGTGGACGGTCCGGACGAAGCCCGCAAAGGCGCCCGGGAGCAGATTAAAGCCGGGGTGGATGTGATCAAAGTTATGGCCACCGGCGGGGTCCTCACCCCCGGCGTCGAGCCCGGTTCGCCTCAGATGACCCGGGAAGAGATGCAGGCGGCGATTGAGGAAGCCCACAAGGCCGGCCGCCGGACCGCCTCCCACGCGCAGGGCAACACCGGTATCAAGAACGCCATCCTGGCCGGGGTGGATTCCGTCGACCACGGCTGCTTCCTCGACGACGAAGCCATCAATATGATGCTGGAGCGGGGCACTTACCTCGTGCCCACGCTCTCCGCTCCGTACAATATCCTCAAGCATGGTCTTGCGGCCGGAATTCCCGAGTACGCCATCCGCAAGACTAACCTGGTCAATGATTCCCATACCGCGAGCTTCCAGAAAGCCTACAAGGCCGGAGTCAAAATCGCTATGGGCACCGACGCCGCGACCCCGTTTAATCGGCACGGCGAGAACGCGTACGAACTGGTGCTGATGGTTAAGGCCGGGATGGACCCGATGGACGCGGTGGTGTCCGCCACCAAGACCGCTTCCGAGCTTCTGGGCGTGGAGCAGCTGACCGGCACGCTCGCCCCGGGGAAAGCGGCGGACATCCTCATCATCAAGGGCAACCCGCTCGAGGATATCAACGCCGTCATGCAACCCTGGATGGTCCTGAAAGAAGGCAAGGTCGTCCGGCAGGGCTGAGATTAATCCCGATTTCGCTATGTCAGACCGGCAGACGAACCGGCGCCGCCGCCAGCGGCGCCGGTCCTCTTTCGTCAAGCGGGCTAAATGGAAAAATCGCCGGCAATAAAGGAGTATTTCCCCGGATTGGCGAACAGAAAGGAAAGAGCTATTCAGCGCTGGCTGGAATGGCTGCCGACGCCTGCCACAGGACAGCGATTGCCGGAGGTGATTCCCATGGAAGCGAACGAAGAAATCGGGGCCGCTCTGCGCCAGGCGCGCGAGAGTTTGGGCCTCTCCATCGAAGACGCCGTGCGGGAGACCAAGATCAGCGCCCGCTACCTGACCGCGCTGGAGGAAGGCCGCTTCGGGCTCATCCCCGGGGAGGTGTATGTCCGGGGCTTTATCCGCAGTTACGCCAAAATGCTGCACCTCAACGGCGATGCGCTGCTGAAGTGCTCCAAGGAGAGCCCGAAAGACGGACCGAAAGAAAGCCGGCCGCCGGAACCGCCCCCGGTGCCACCCGAAAAACCGGCGCCGCGTCCGCCCCGGGCCTACGCCCACCCGCCGCGCCGGATGGTGTTTAGGCCCGGCCGGCTGATCGGCTTACTGATCCTCCTCCTGGTCCTGGCCCTCCTGATTCGCTTTGTTCCCCGCTGGCTGAACCGGAACGCCGGTCTGCCGGGCGGCGAACCGGTCCCCGGGACCTCCGAACCCCAAACCCCGGAACCCGAGCCGGAGCCGGAGCCGCCCGCCAACAACGAACCGCCAGCGGTTACGCCGCCGGCCGCGAGCGTGACCATCACCGAGGATAATGGCCAGCGGGTCGTCTACGCCGTGACTGGGGATACCCTCACCGTGGCGATCGAGGCGACCGAACCCTGCTGGATCGAAGTCACCTCTGACCAGGGCGCCCCCGTCTCGCTGACCATCGCCGCGGCGGAGACCAAAACCTACACCGCCAACACGACTCTAACCCTGCGCCTGGGCAATCCGCGCGGCGTGACTCTTACCGCGAACGGCAGTTCGGCGGCCATCCCGGGGGCGACCACCAACCCCAAACGCCTGATTTTCACGCGGCAGACCACGCCCTAAGAGCTGCTGCCAACCGAGAACCTGCCCGTCGACAGGTTCTCTTTCGCGTCCGGGCGTCGGCGGCGCCCGGAATCGGGCATACGATGGCCCCGGGTTATCCATACTAACCCCAGCTTTATTTTTACGGGCGGCAGCCGCTGCCGGTCCAAATGAACCAAAGAGAGCAGGTGATCGCTTTGCCCGCTGCCGATACGGCCTTTTTACCAACCACCCCGGCGGACCTGACCGAACGGGGCTGGGACGGGCTTGATTTTGTCCTGGTGACCGGCGATGCCTATGTTGACCACCCCAGCTTTGGGGCGGCGATTATCAGCCGGGTGCTGGAGGCGGAAGGATACCGGGTGGGAATCATTGCCCAGCCGGACTGGCGCAGTACGGCCGACTTTATGCGTCTGGGGCGCCCCCGTCTCGGGATGCTGGTGACTGCCGGCAACATCGATTCCATGGTCAACCACTACACCGCTAACAAGCGCCGCCGCCGTGAGGACGATTATTCGCCGGGCGGGGTGGCCGGCAAACGGCCCGACCGGGCGACCATCGTCTACACCAACCGCATCCGGGAAGCCTTTGGCGATATTCCGGTGGTTATCGGCGGGGTCGAAGCCAGTATGCGGCGGCTGGCCCACTACGATTATTGGGACGACAAGGTCCGCAAATCCATTTTAATCGACGCCGGCGCTGATCTGCTGGTCTACGGGATGGGCGAAAAGCAAATCGTGGAGATTGCCGCCGCCCTGGCCGGGGGCCTTGCGGTCCGGGACATCACCTGGATCCGGGGTACCTGCGTCAAGACCAACAGCTTAGATTACCTGAACGCTGACTACACCATCATCCCGGCTTACGCCGACATCGTCGCCAGCCGCAAAAAATACGCCCAGGCATTCCGGCGCCAGGCGGAAGAAAATGACCCGATCCGCGGGAAGGCGGTTGTCCAGCACCAGGGGAACTTCTACGTGGTGCAAAACCCGCCGGCCGAACCACTGACTACCGCCGAAATGGACGCCGTCTATGATTTACCCTATGCGCGGGAGCCTCACCCCGGCTATGCCGCCGCCGGAGGCGTCCCGGCCATCGCCGAAGTGGAGTTCAGTCTGGTGAGCCACCGGGGCTGTTTTGGCACCTGCGCTTTTTGCGCCATCGCCTTTCACCAAGGCGCCTTTATCCAAAGCCGCAGCCCCGAATCGATCCTGGAAGAAGCGAAGCTCCTGACCCGCCGTCCCAATTTCAAGGGGATCATCCACGATGTCGGCGGACCCTCGGCCAATATGTACAAAATGGGGTGCGACCCGGCCCGGCAGCGGGGCCATTGCACCAATCGTGACTGCCTGTTTCCGGCGCCCTGCCGTAACCTGGAGGTGAACCACCAGCCGATGGTCGATCTCCTGGAGCAAATCCGGGCCTTGCCCCGGGTCCGTAAGGTCTTTGTCCGTTCCGGCGTCCGGTACGACCTGCTTGCGGCCGACCCATCCGGCACCTATCTCGCGAACCTGTGCACCCACCACGTCAGCGGTCAGCTAAAGGTGGCGCCGGAGCACGTCTCCAGCCGGGTGACGGACCTGATGCGCAAACCGGGTCGCGCCGTCTTTGATACCTTCGCCCGTCAATACCAGGAAACGAACACCCTACTCGAAAAGAAGCAATATCTGGTTCCCTATTTCATCGCAAGCCACCCGGGGGCGAGCCTGCAGGAAGCGGTGGAACTGGCCGAATACATCCGGGAGATGGGCCACTACCCCGAGCAGGTCCAGGATTTCACCCCGACCCCCGGTACCCTGTCCACGGCGATGTACTACACCGGCCTTAACCCAATGACGGGGGAGGAGGTCTATGTCCCGCGCTCAGAAGAGGAGCGCCGGATGCAGCGCGCCCTGCTGCAGTTCAACAACCCCGCGAACCACGACCTGGTCCGCCAGGCCCTGCACATCACCAACCGCCGCGACCTGATTGGCACCGGGCGCAAATGTCTGGTTCCGCCGGCGCCGGGGGATAGCGCTGCTCCGGTCCCGCGCCGCCCAGGCGGTGTGAAGGGTACTAACCCCAAACGGCCACCGGCGTCGCCGCGTCGTCCCGGTAAAACCAGATAACCGGACCTGACCGCGCCGCTGTTCCTGTTAACCGATGAGTTTTGCCGGGTCCGGCGGTCAAATGCCGGACCATTTAATATCTAAGGGGGAAAAACGATGCTTCTGGACTACCATATCCACCCGGACTATTCTATCGACGCCTGCGGGACGATTGCGGAGCACTGCGCCGCCGCCATCCGCGCCGGCATCAATGAAATCTGCTTCACTCCGCACTACGACATCATCCCCGCCCGGCGGGATATCGACGGCTTTGTCCGCTGCCAGGGCGAGTACATTCTGACGACCGAAGACTGGCTTGGGACTTATCTAAATGAGATCGACGCCGCCCGCGCGGTGTACGGGGAGCAGGGGCTGACCATCAGAGCCGGGCTGGAGGTAGACTACCACCCCTCAATCGAGCCCGAGCTGCGGTGGGTTATCGGCGCCTGGCCCTTTGATTATATTCTGGGCGCGGTGCATTGCCTGGAGCGGTACTCAATCGCCATCGCCCCCGACTGTCGCGCCTATTACCGGGGCAAAACCGCGCGCGAGGTGTGCACTGCCTATTACGACCTGCTGGCCCAGGCGGTGGATTCAGGACTGTTTGATTCGATCGCCCACCTTGATCTGTACAAAAAGTTCGCTGCACCGGATTTTGGCCCGGAAATCAACGATGCGCACCAAGGTTTGCTGGAGCCGATTTTTGTGAGGATGGCCGCGCAAGAAATGGCGGTTGAAATTAACACCAAAAATTGGTACAAAGGGCTCGCCAACCCCAGTCCAAGCCAAGACTTGCTGGAGCTGGCCCGGGCGCGGGGTGTGACCAGAGTGACCATCGGATCCGATTGTCACCGGCCGGAAGACCTGGGGCGGGGTATCGCCCGGGCGGTGGACCTGGCCCGCGCGACCGGCTTTGCCGCGATCTACCATTATCAGCAGCGGCAGGCGACCGTGGCGATCAAACTTTGGTAATTGATTGGTAAAATTGCGATGTCGGAGCACCACCAACGCCGTATTCTGCCGACGGCGACGACAGGGACGGGCATATTTTCCAGCAAGTTGACATAAAGTAGGCGGCGTGCTATACTGGGTGAAACTAGAAAGAAGGTGATTGCCATGCGGATACCAAAGCAAGGCACCGAACGACTAGTTTCCTGGGGGCGCCGTCACCGCCGCGCCCTGGCCATGGCGTTTCTGGCCGTTTTCCTCACGGCGGTCAACCTGGCCTATCCCCGGGCCGTACCCGTCCTAGTTATAGACGGTAATGGGAGCGAAGCCGTGATGACGCGACAAGCCACCGTCGCCCTGGCCCTGGCCGAGAATGGCATCAAGCTCGACCGCCTGGACCGGGTGGAACCAAGACCGGAGACCGCGATCAGCCCAGACATGACGATCACGGTCACCCGCGTCGAAGAAAAGGACCGCACCGTAGAGAACGTCCTCGCCTTCCCGTCCGAAACGAAGCGTGACGCTAGCCTGCCGGAAGGCACGACCAAGGTGGTGCAGGCTGGGCAGGATGGACTGGAGCAGGAAACCATCCGTGACCGCTACGAAAATAACACCCTGGTCAGCCAAATAACCGTGGCGAAGGAAACCGTCAAGGCTCCGGTCGCCCGGATCACCGCTGTCGGTACCGGCAAGATCGCGTCCCGGGGCGGGGAGACGTTCCGCTACCAGAAGGTGATGGCGATGGCCGCCACCGCCTACGATCCGGGCTACATCAGTAACGGCAAATGGGCCGGTTACCCCACCGCCGACGGGATCCATCAGGTGGAGAAGGGCGTGGCTGCCGTGGACCCGCGGGTGATCCCGCTCGGAACCAAACTCTACGTCGAAGGTTACGGGTACGCCATTGCGGCCGATACCGGCGGTGCCATCAAGGGCAACCGGATCGACCTGGCGTTTAACACCTACGAAGAAGCCATTGCCTTCGGGATGAAGGACGTGACCGTCTACATCCTGGAGTAGATCCGATCTTCCTGCAGCCGCCGGCGGGCGTATCGAACCGCCGGCGGCTCTTATCTGGACAAAAAGGGCAAAACAAGTTATAATCACTACCGGCACGGGCGTCAAATCGATCCGCGCCCCAACTGCGACCGGAAAAGGGGATTATTTAATGATGGAAACGAAGGAACGCGTCGGTCTCATATCGCTTGGCTGCCCGAAAAATCGGGTGGATTCGGAAGCCATGCTGGCCTTGCTCCAGGCGGCCGGCTACCAGTTGACCAACCGGCCGGAAGAAGCTGAGCTCCTGATTATTAACACCTGCGGGTTTATTGGGGACGCCAAGAAAGAATCGGTGGACACCATCCTCGAGTTCGCGCAGTACAAAACAAAAGCGGCCTGCCGCAGCTTAATCGTGACCGGCTGTCTCGCCCAGCGCTACCCGGACGAACTAAGGCAGGAGATCCCGGAGATCGACGCCCTGGTCGGTACGGCCGACTTCCCAAATATCGTCCGCATCGTGGCCGAAAGTCTGGCCGGTGCTCACCCCTGCTTAGTAGGTGCACCCGACCAACCCCTGCCCGACGATCTGCCTCGGGTCCAGTCGACCGCTCCGCACACCGCTTACCTGAAAATCGCCGAAGGCTGCGGCCACCGGTGTTCGTATTGCATCATCCCCGTGCTGCGGGGCAATCTGCAAAGCCGTCCCCGGGAAGCGATTGTCCGGGAGGCCAAGGCCTTGGCGGCCGACGGGGTCCGGGAACTGAACCTGATCGCCCAGGACACCACCCAGTACGGGATCGACCGGTATGGGTCGCCGCAATTAGCCGCACTGCTGACTGATCTGGCATCAATTGAAGAAATACGGTGGCTGCGTCTGCTGTACGCCTACCCGACGAACTTCCCACCGGAACTGATTGAAACCATCGCCCGCGAGCCTAAAATCGTCAAATACCTCGATTTACCCTTGCAGCATTGCAGCGATACGGTGCTCCGGCGGATGAACCGGCGTTTCGGCAAGCGTGAGACCGAGGCTTTGCTGCAGACCCTGCGCGAACGCATCCCGGGTCTGGTGCTCCGGACCACGTTCATCGTCGGCTTCCCAGGGGAGACTGAGGCCCAGTTTGAAGAACTGCTCGACTTTTTACGAGCCCACCGCTTTGACCGGGTCGGGATCTTCCCTTACTCCCAGGAAGAGGGGACCCCGGCGGGAGCGATGCCGGACCAAATCCCGGAAGCGGTCAAGACCGAGCGTTACCGGCGGGCGATGGCTCTGCAGCAGAGTATCGCCCAGGCCGCGAACCAGGCCCTGCTCGGACAAGAGATCGAGGTTATGCTGGAAGGGCCCAGTCCCCGGCGCGGTTATGCTACGGTCGGGCGCTCGTACCGCGACGCCCCGCAGATTGATGGTCTGGTGTTCCTGCGCCGGACCACGGGATTGCCGGGGGACATAGTCCGGGTGCGGGTCACCGGGGCCGAAGCCTACGACCTGTTTGCCGAATAAGCGCAGTTACCATACCAAACATAACCGCCCATCCGGCCGATGCACCGGACCGCCGCTTGTGATATAATAATTATGTCAACAAAGCTTGGCCCGGTGCAGAACACAGGAGGTGGCTGTATGCAATTCAAAGGAATCCGCTGGCTGGCCGTGGCCTTAGCAGCGGTGTTGCTGCTGGGTTTGCTGCTGGGCGGCCGCCTGGTTTATGACCGAGTGACCGCCGACCAGCCGCTGTTTAAGTCGCTGTCGGAATTAAAAGAAGTGAAGGCCAGCAAGATCGATAACAACACGGCAAACTCGCTGGATATCCGGATTGAACTGAACGCCGTGGATGATTTGGCTGTCAGCTGCGAGCGGATGGCCGCTGCCGTCGCTCCCGTGGCCGGTACCAAGCCGTACCGGCTGCTCCTGACCGACAACCGCAGCGCGGCCCTGGCCGCCGCCTACCATCAGATCCACTTCGCCCTGCAGGAAGGGGTCGCCACGGGGGACTTCACGGCGATGGGTGCCAGAGTCAGCAACTATCTGAACGAAGCGGGCTTAAGCGAGCACCGGATTACCGTAGCCCGGGACTTCGTTTTCGTCCAGATCCACCAGGGCGACGCGTACCTGTACGAGATCATTCCCCGGACCCAGGCGGCCTGGGTGGCCGTACTGCCGCCGGAGATTGCGGGAGGTGAGCAGGGATGAAAAAGGAAATCGGCTTAGGCGCAGTCCTGGCCATCCTGATCTTTCTCCTGCTCCAGGGCTACAATATCCTCCCGGTCGTCGCGATGGTGGTATTGGCCGCTTTTCTGGTGCAGACCACCGGACTTAAGGGCTTTGGGCGTAATTATGTCGCGGTGCACACGCCCCAAAGTACCGCCGCCGTCAGTTTTGACGATATCGGCGGCCAGGCGGTGGCCAAAAATGAGCTCCTGGAGGCGCTCGAGTTCATCCGCAACGGCGAAGCGGTCCGGCAGCTAGGGATCCGGCCGCTGAAGGGCATCCTGCTTTCCGGTCCGCCGGGTACCGGCAAAACCTTGCTGGCCAAGGCGGCGGCGCATTTCACCGATTCCGTTTTCCTGTCGACCTCCGGCAGCGAGTTTATTGAGGTTTACGCCGGGGTCGGAGCCCAGCGCGTGCGCCAGCTGTTTGAAAAAGCGCGGGAGCAGGCTAAAAAAGAGAAGAAGCAGAGCACTATCATCTTCATCGACGAAATCGATGTGCTCGGCGGGAAAAGAGGCCAGAACCACGGGCACATGGAATACGACCAGACCCTCAATCAGCTTCTGGTCGAGATGGACGGGATTAACGCCAAAGACGAGGTGCGCACCCTGATCGTCGCGGCGACCAACCGACCGGATATCCTGGACCCGGCTTTGCTGCGTCCGGGGCGGTTTGACCGGATCGTCAGTCTGCGCCTGCCCGACAAGGAAGGCCGGCTGCAGATACTGAACATCCACACCCTCGGCAAACCCCTGGCTCCGGCGGTCAACCTGGCCGCGATTGCTCAGGACACCTTCGGATTCTCCGGCGCGGACTTAGAGAGTCTGGCCAACGAAGCGGCCATCCAGGCCATGCGCGAGGCCAAGACCACGATCGAGCCGCACCATTTCCGGGAAGCCATGGAAAAGGTGATGTTAGGTGAAAAGCGCAGCCAGCGCCCGAACCAAGGAGAACTCGAGCGGGTGGCGGTGCACGAGGTCGGCCACGCCCTGTTAAGCGAACTGGTGCGCCCGGGCTCGGTCTCCACGATTACCGTTACCCCGCGGGGCGAAGCCTTGGGGTACATGCGCCAGACCCCGGAAGACGATCAGTACCTGTATACCCAGGACTACCTGGAAGGCCAAATCGATGTCCTCTTGGCCGGTTCCGTCAGTGAAGAGGTCCTGCTGCACAGCCGCAGCACCGGTAACGCCGGCGATTTCGCCAAAGCTACCGAGATCGCCGCGACCCTGGTCTTTGCCGGGATGTCGCCTCTGGGCATCGTCAGCCGGGAGCTTATCCCGAAAACTTTGCTGCACCAGACCATGAACCGACTCTTGGGTGAGCGGGAAGCGGGGGTTCGGACCCTCTTGACCGAATACCAGGACTTTATCCGGCAGGTTGTGCGCCAGCTGCTGGCGGAAGAATGCGTCTCCGGCAGCCTGTTCCGGGAAAACCTGGCTAAACTCAGCGCGCCCGCCGCGTAACCAAGCGGGCAAAAGCGAATACTAAAGGAAGCAGCCGCGGCTGCTTCCTTTTTCGTGCCGGCGGCAGGTATCAACGCCGCCGCAGCGAAACCTAAAGCAAATCGAGAAAACGGGAAAAGAGGTACAACCATGCGCGCCGAAATCATCAACGTCGGGACCGAACTGCTGCTGGGGCAGATCGCCAATACCAACGCCCAGTATATTTCCGAGCGCTTAAGCCCCCTGGGGATCGATCTGCTCTACCATACGGTGGTGGGTGACAATGAGGGACGGCTTACCGGCGTCCTCCAGACGGCGCTCTCGCGCTCGGACCTGATCATCACCACCGGCGGGCTGGGGCCAACGCTGGATGACCTGACCAAGGAAACCGTGGCCGCCGTCCTGGGCTTGCCGCTAGTGATGCACGCCAGGGAACTGGCGAAGCTCCAGGCCATGTTTGCCCGGCGGAGTGCGCCCATGCCCCCCAACAACTGCAAGCAGTCCCTCATCCCGGCCGGAGCCAGGGTCATCCCGAACCCGAACGGCACCGCGCCGGGGGTCATCATCGAGCATAACCGCCAGATCATCGTCGTTCTGCCCGGTCCCCCCCGTGAACTGCTGCCGATGCTGGAGGCGACCGTTCTTCCTTACCTGCAGGCCCGGGTTGGGGGCGAGGCGGTTATCCGGTCGCGGGTGCTGCGCCTGTGCGGCATCGGCGAATCGGCCGCCGAAGAAATGATCCTCGATATTATCCAGGCCCAGAGTAACCCGACCATCGCGCCATTGGCCGGGAGTGAACTCACCTTCCGGATTACCGCCAAGGCTCCGGACGAGGCTGCCGCCGAGGTCCTCATCGCCGGCATGGAAGCAAGAGTGCGCGAACGCCTCGGCCAGTACATCTACGGCACCGACCGAACCAGCCTGGAGGCGGCGGTCGGCGAGTTGCTGCGGCAGCGGGGGTTGACCCTGGCTCTGGCTGAATCCTGCACCGGCGGCCTCATCGCGAGCCGGATCGCTAGCGTGCCCGGCTGCTCGGACTATTTCCTGGCCGGGGTGGTCGCCTACTGCAACCAGATTAAGACCAGGCTCCTCTGCGTGCCACTGGCTACCTTGGCTGAGCATGGGGCGGTGAGTGCGCCCACCGCGGCGCAGATGGCCCAGGGAGCCCGGCAAGTGATTGGGGCAGATATCGGTCTCTCGGTGACCGGCATCGCCGGCCCCGGCGGAGCTACCCCGGACAAGCCGGTGGGCCTGGTGTATTTTGGCCTGGCCGCTCCGGGTTATCAAACCACAGAGAGACATAGTTTTGGCGGCGACCGCCAGGCGGTGCGCACCCGGGCCGCCCACCAGGGCCTGGTGCTGCTGTGGAACTATCTGCGCTCCGGGAGGTGAAGCGATGGAGTTGACCCGCGCCTTTTTCGCCGTCCCGCTTCCGGACCCACTCCGCCGGGAGATCGGGAAGCTCCAAACGCGCCTGCGGGAAGCCGGCGCCGATGTGAAATGGGTGGAGCCCGCGAATCTGCACATCACCCTCCGTTTTTTAGGCGAGATCGAACGGCCGCAGCTAACTGCCGCCCGGGAGGCGGTGCACCCGGTCGCCACAGCCGCCGTACCCTTCGCCTTTGGTCTCGGTGGTATCGGCGCTTTTCCTTCCCCGCGGGCCCCCCGGGTGGTCTGGCTGGGGATTGCAGCTGGCGCTGCCGATCTTGCGGCGCTGCACCAGAAGATTAGCCTATCTCTGGCCCCGCACGGGTTTGCGGCCGAAGGGGAGCGTTTCCAGCCCCATCTGACCATGGGGCGGGTGCGAAGCGAGCGTCATCTGGAACGGCTGACCTTGGCTCTCGCGGCCGAACGCGGATTGACTTTCCCGCCGGGCGACCCGGTCCGGTCGTTTTTACTGCTGCAAAGCGTCCTCACCCCCCGGGGGCCGGTCTACACTCCGCTTGAGCATTACCCACTGGGCCGGGAGGAGCAGCAATGAGTACAGTCATCAGCCCGGGCGCCGACACGCTCACACCTCCGGTTTTTGATACTTTGGCGGCCGCGCTCGCCCGGGCTAACCGCGGCGGGCTGACGCTGGATTTGCGAACAATCCGCTTCATCGACCCCTTCGGGGTGATCAGTCTGCTGTTTTGGCTGCGCGCCGCCGACGCCGCCGGGCACCGGGTCACCTGCTGGCTGCCTCAGGCCCCGGAGGTCGCCGCCTACCTCGCCACGGTGGACTTTTTTGCCCACGCCGACCGCTGCGCCCTGCTGGTGCCGCCGCCCCGCCCGGTACGCGCAGTACCGCGCCCGGAGGAACTGACCCTGGAACTCACTCCGATTCGGGT
Source organism: uncultured Candidatus Sumerlaeota bacterium (assembly GCA_964533125.1). GTDB lineage: Bacteria > Bacillota > SLNR01 > SLNR01 > JBMNPB01 > CAZHIT01. Next base: position 2,839 of record CAZHIT010000008.1, on the reverse strand, counting down.
GGAAGAGGACGTTGAAACCGTCGTTCGCTGCTTAATCGACC
>CAZHIT010000008.1:0-2788 GCA_964533125.1 uncultured Candidatus Sumerlaeota bacterium | reverse complement strand
AGCCACAACCTCCGCTACAACGCAGCGCTGCTGGGTAAAATCAGCGTCGCCCTGGCCGAAATCTGCCAAAACATCCCCCAGCACAGCGAAGACTGGGGCCTGGCAGTTGTGCAGTGCTACCAGAGTCATGCCCCAGGGAAGGAACGCTTCGTCAAACTGGCGGTGGGTGACCTGGGCATCGGCATCCGGGCCAGCCTTTCCGGCCGCACCCCGCACCGGGAACTGACGGACGGCGAAGCGATAGCCAGCGCCCTCGAGCTCGGGGTGTCCCGTTTAGCCGAGGAGGGACGCGGCCTGGGCCTGGCCACCGTGGCCGCCTTCGCCCGGGAGTGGGAGGGGACCCTGCAGGTGCGCTCCGGCCGGGCCCGGGTGATAGTGCGCGGCGACCGCCGGCACCGGTTTACCGTCCCGTATTTTCCGGGGACGCAGATTTCCCTGGAGTTTCCGGCGCTCGATTTGTTCGCGCCCGGGTCGCCGCCCCGCCGCCTGTAGCGGCCCGGGCGGAATTTTTTTGTGCAGGGCTTGTACCCACCGATGGTTATGGTATAATTGGGTTAAGCGTATTCACCATATACAGTGAAAGCGGTGACAATATGAGCGGACCGGGTGCGGCTTTCCACCTCGGGCAAAAACAAAGCATCCTGGTTACCCGCAAAGCGGGCGAGGCCACCCAGGCGGCGCTCATCGCGGCTCTCGACCAGTCGCCGGCGGCCGTGCTGACCCTGGACTTTGCCGGGGTGGAGGTTATCGACTACTCCTTTGCCGATGCAGCGGTCGCGAAGACGATCAGCCGTCTGGTCGCCGGGGAACTGGGCCCCAAGTACCTGGTGCTGGCTAACCTGGCCCCGGAATGGGCGGAGAACATCGATGTCGCCCTCAAGCAGCGGCAGTTGGCGGCTCTCGCGGTCGCGCCCGGCGCCTGGCAGGTACTGGGAGCGATCAAGGATTATCTCCTGGCTACTCTGCGTTTCGTCATGGACCGGCCGGCGGCGACCGCCCGCGAACTGGGGGAGAGCGCTGATCTTACGGTCAACGCCGCCAACAACCGCCTGGCCGAACTGTTCCGCCTGCGGTTGGTGCAGCGCAGCGAAGTTATCCCGCCCGGCGGCGGGAAGCAGTTTAACTATCAGTCCCTGGTGCCGATACGAGCAAAAGAGGAGGACGGAAAGTGATCGAGAAGAAGAAAGCCCTGGACATGGCTCTCCTGCAAATCGAGAAGCAGTTCGGCAAGGGTTCCGTTATGCGGCTGGGGGAGGCCTCGGCCAAGCTGAACGTGGAAGTCATCCCCACCGGCGCCCTGTCACTAGACATTGCGCTCGGGGTCGGCGGTGTGCCCCGGGGTCGGGTGGTGGAAATCTACGGGCCGGAGTCCTCCGGTAAAACGACGGTGGCCCTGCACATCATCGCCGAAGCCCAGCGGCTGGGCGGGATTGCGGCCTTTATCGACGCCGAGCACGCCCTGGACCCGATTTACGCGCAGAACCTCGGGGTGGATATCGATAACCTGCTCATCTCTCAGCCGGATACCGGGGAGCAGGCCCTGGAGATTGCCGAAGCCCTGGTACGCAGCGGCGCGGTGGACGTGGTGGTTGTAGACTCGGTGGCCGCGCTCGTGCCCCGGGCGGAGCTGGAAGGGGATATGGGCGACGCCCACGTCGGCCTGCAGGCACGCCTGATGTCCCAGGCCCTGCGCAAGCTGGCCGGCGCCATCAGCAAATCCCACACCATCGCGGTGTTCATCAACCAGCTGCGGGAGAAGGTCGGGGTCATGTTTGGGAATCCGGAAACCACCCCGGGCGGCCGAGCCCTGAAGTTCTACGCGTCCGTCCGCTTAGAGGTGCGCCGGATCGATTCCCTGAAGCAGGGCAGCGATGTTATCGGCAACCGGACCAAGGTTAAGGTCGTTAAAAACAAGATCGCCCCGCCGTTTCGGCAGGCGGAGTTTGATATTATCTACGGCAAAGGCATTTCCAAGGAAGGCTGCATCGTCGACCTCGCGGTCGAAATGGATATCGTGAACAAGAGCGGGGCCTGGTACTCGTACAAAGAAGAGCGCTTAGGGCAGGGCCGGGAAAACATCAAGGAACTGCTGAAGCAAAAACCGGAACTCCGCGACGAGATCGAGCAATTAATCCGCAAGGAACTGAGCCTGGGAACGAAAAAGCTGGCCACTACGGCGACCAGCGCCGGCGAAGAAGAGACCGAGGCCGAGTAAAGTACGGGGGAAGGAAGTCCGACGGATTTCCTTCCCTTTTCCCGGCAGGATTAGACCGGCAGCTGCCGAATCCTCTACTGAGGGGGGAGCAGGTTGGAAGACGAGGCTGAGTACCGGGAGGCGAAAAGCATCGCCTTGCGTTTTTTGTCCTATCGCCCCCGGAGTGAGCGGGAAGTGCGGGACCGCCTGCGGCAAAAGGGGATAAGTGCCCAAGCGGCGGCCGCAGTCATCGCCGAACTCAAACGCCTGCAGTACCTAGACGATTCCCAGTTTGCCCGCCTTTGGGTCGAAAGCCGGCAGCAGTCACCCCGCGGACCGCTGCGCCTGCGGCAGGAACTGGCGGCCAAAGGCATCGCGCCGGAGCTGATCGATCCCCTGCTCCTCGAGACGTTTGAGGCGGTAGGGGAGCTGGAACTCGCCCGGACCGCTGCCGCCCGGAAACTGCGGACAATGCCTGAGGCCACCCGGGAAGAACGCGGGCGGCGGATTGGGCAGTACCTGCAGCGGCAAGGCTTTTCTTATGCGGTGATTATCCGGGCTCTGCGTGAGCTGGAGCCGGAAGACTGATGGATT
>CAZHIT010000007.1:0-20516 GCA_964533125.1 uncultured Candidatus Sumerlaeota bacterium | reverse complement strand
CTTCGTCTTCATCGTCCAGCATCGATTCCCAGGCGTCGACGACCTTTTCCCATTCCTCGTCGTCTTCGATGTCGACCAGGATTTCCTCGCCCTCTTCGCTTTCTTCGTCGGCTTCGATGCGCAGAATCAGCGCCTCGTCCGCATCGTCCTCATCCAGAGGCAGCAGAACCGCATACCGATGGTCATCGACTTCGATCACGTCGATAATCGTAAATTCGTGATCTACGCCTTCGTCGTCCGTCAGGACAATCAACTCTTCTTTGTCAGTCAATCTTTACACCCCACTTTTTTGCCTTATGCTTGAACAATGCTATTCTATACCACAATATAGCAATTGTCAAATACATCTTCCCGCCAATAATTTGCCCGCTTTTCCCGTTTCTTAGTCAATCGGCGACGATTTTGACCGTCCGTCTAAGTAACCCTGGAGGATGAGCACTGCCGCCACCTTGTCAATCACCTGGCGGCGTCTGGCCCGGCTGAGGTCGGCCTGCAGCAAAGAGCGGTTAGCCGCCACCGTGGTCAGGCGCTCGTCCCAGAGGGTCGCCTTAAGACCCATTTCTTCCCGCAGTGTAGCCGCAAAGGCCATGGCTTTTTCCGCCTGGGGGCCGATGCTCCCGTTCATGTTCTTCGGCAGACCCACCACCAGTTCGCTCACCTGGTAGCGGTCGATGATCGCCCGGAGCTGCGCCAAATCCTCGCTCAGCTCCTGCCGCCGGATCACGGTCACCGCCTGGGCGGTCCACCCCAGTTCGTCGCTCACCGCTACCCCAATCGTCTTTTCGCCTACATCCAGGCCCAACAGCCGCATCGCATCCACCCCTCAGACGATTTTCAGGCAAAAATCCCGGCAAACGGTACTGCAATACCCGCAGCGCAGGCATTTATCCCGGTCCACCCGGGCCTGGCCGTCCGCTAAAGTCAGCGCCCCCTGGGGACAACGCCGGACGCAGGCGCCGCAGCCAACGCACCAGTCCTCAATGTGCAGGTGGCGTTCGAGCCTCGCGGCTTCCTCCCAGCGTGCCGCCGGGACCGCTTCCCCGCTGAAGACGGCGGCGTTCAGCTCCACTTCCAGAGTGGTTTTCATCCCCACCGCCACCGCCGCGAGTTCCGGCCGGCCGCGGACGAAAGCAAGCGCGGCCGGGGCTTCCCCGATCAGGTTCCCCCCGCCCAGGGGCTTCATGCCGTAGATGCCTTTGCCCGCTGCCGCCGCCCGGCCAATCGCCGCGAGCATCGCCTCCGCCCCGCCGTCCAGAATCCCTATCCCCCGCCGGTTCAGCAGGGGATGGATGACGTCGATCTCCGGCATCGCCGCCGCCGCTTCCACCACCTCGATGGCGTGGGTGGACACCCCCACCGCCCGGATGATCCCCCTGGCCTTTGCCTCCACAAGGTACATTAGCGCTTCGCGGTGGCCGGCCAGGGTCAGGCGGGTTTCCTGCTCGTGCATCATAAAGATCCCGATTTGCGGCAGACCCAGCTCCCGCCGGGCGGTCTCCACGCTCTCCTTCATCCCTTCCCGGGTGTAAGCGTAGGACTTGGTCGCCACCAAGACCTCATGCCCGGCGCCGGCCAGAGCCAGTCGAATCTGGGGGTAGGTACCGTAGAGTTCCGCCGTGTCGATGAAGTTAACGCCTAAGTCGATGGCTGAGCGGATCACATCTGCCCCTTCGGCGACTGCGAGATTCGCCTGCAGGGGCCCGATGGTCAGCGCCCCAAAGCAAAGGCGCGACACCGCGATGCCGGTCTGGCCCAAAATCCGGTACTCCGTCGCCATTACCCCCGATCCCTCATTACCGAGCAGCCTCCCCGGTAAGCGAAGATGCCCCGCCGGGGGGCATCTCCCTAATTTTTGGCCAGATACTCCCGGACCAGTTCTTCCAGCAGTTCATCCCGCTCAAAGCGGCGGATCAGCCCCCTGGCGTTGTTGTAACTGGTGATATAGGCCGGGTCCCCGGACAGAAGATAGCCGACAATCTGGTTGATCGGGTTGTAGCCCTTCTCTTTGAGGGAAGCGAACACCTTAAACAGGATTTCCCTCACTTCGTTCTCCCGCTCATCCTTCACCCTAAACAGCATCGTCCGGTCATCCGGGTTTGGCATCTGACCCACCTCGCTTTTCAGTATTCCCTAACACTATTCGCGCTTGGCCCCCGGTTTCCTTTTCCGGCGGCACAATTCCTGCCCCGGGTTTACTTCCCGGCTTTTTGCGCCTGGACCAAGCCCGGTACTGCCCGGAGCGCCGCCGCCAGCTGCTGCGGGTCGCGCCCGCCCGCGAGGGCCATCTCCGGCCGTCCGCCGCCGCTGCCGCCGGTGAGCTTGGCCACTTCCCGAATCAGGCTCCCTGCGTGCAGTCCGGCCTGGGTCAGGTCCTTCGTGACCACCGCCACCAGGTTAACCTTATCGCCCGCGACCGCGCCCAGAACGATTACGCCGCTTTCCAGACGATCCCGCACCAGGTCGGCCGCCTGCCGCAGTTCTTCCGGGTCCCGTGCGGTCACTGCACCGGTCACCAGCCGCACCCCGGCCACCGTCTGCGGTTCGGCCAGGAGACGTTCCACTTCCGCTTTCCGCGCCTGGTTCTGCCAGCCGGCGATTTCCTTATCCTTTTCCCGCAGTTGGTTAAGCACTTCACTCAGGCGCTGGACCGCCTCCCCTTCCTGAGCTTTTAGGAGCGCGGTCATCTCCTTTAGTGTTTCTTCTTTGTGCCGCACATATTCCAAAGCCGCCCGTCCGGTTACCGCTTCGATGCGCCGCAAGCCGGCCCCGACGCTGCTCTCGCCTACAATCTTGAACAAACCGATCTCGCCGCTCGCGCGCACATGGGTGCCGCCGCAGAGTTCCCGGCTGAAGCCGTTTACACTGACTACTCGCACGGTCTCGCCGTACTTCTCATCAAAGAGAGCGGTAACGCCCTGCTCTTTCGCTTCCGCGAGACTGGTCTCCCGGACCTCGACTTTGCGGTTCCCAAGAATGACCATATTCACCGTCTGCTCCGCCTGCAATAACTCTGCCGCCGTAAACGGGGCGTAGTGGGTAACATCAAAGCGCAGGAGGTCTGGCGACACGAGCGAACCAGCCTGCTGGATATGTTCCCCGGCCGCCATTTGCAGCGCTTTGTGCAGGAGATGGGTGGCGGTGTGGTTGCGGGCGGTATCCTGCCGCCGTTCCCGGTCGACCGTTGCCGTCACCGGCTCTTCCGTGGTCAGCCGTCCCTCGGTTACCTGAGCGATATGGACGATCCGACCGTCGATCAGCTTCTTCGCCGCCTGGACCGCGGCCTTTCCCCCGCTTTGCTCCAAGGTACCCAGGTCGCTCACCTGGCCGCCGCTCTCGGCGTAAAACGGCGTCTCGGTCAGGATCACTTCCACCGTATCCCCGGCGGCCGCTTCCGTTACCAGTTCGTCGCCCTTAATCATCGCGGCGATGCCGGTCACCGCCTCTAAGGTCCCGTAGCCGACGAAAACAGCGCCGCTGTCCGGGTTTAAGCGGGTGTAGGCTTCCCGGAGCTGGTAGATCGAATCGGCGCTCTGCCGGGCCGACCGGGCGCGCTCCCGCTGCGCCAGCATGGCCGCTTCAAACCCAGGGATATCGACGGTCATCCCCTGCTCCGCCGCAATCTCCTCGGTCAGTTCCCGCGGGAACCCGTAAGTATCGTAGAGCCGGAAGACCGCTTCCCCGCTCAGTTGGCTCTCTCCCCTGGCCTTGCCGGCGGCCAGCATCTTCTCCAGAATCTCCGTCCCCTGCTGCAAGGTTTCGCCAAACCGCTCTTCCTCCAGGCGCAGTACCCGGGTGATGTACGCTTCCTTCTCCCGCAGTTCCGGGTAGGGTTCTTCCATCATGGCGATGACCACCGCCGCCACCTCGTGCAAAAACGGCTGGTCAAACCCCATCAGCTTGCCATAGCGCGCCGCCCGCCGGAGCAGACGCCGTAGCACATAGCCGCGCCCTTCGTTCGAGGGCATCACGCCGTCCCCGACCATCATCGTCACCCCGCGGGCGTGCTCGCTGATAACGCGGATGGCCACATCCGTCTTGCGGTCCGTCCCGTAAGGTTTGCCGACCAGCTCCGCCACCCGGTCCACGATCGGACGGAAGTTATCGATCTCAAAGACATTGGGGACATCCTGCATAATCGCCGCAATCCGCTCCAGGCCCATCCCGGTGTCGATACTCTTCTTCTCTAGAGGCGTATAGTTCCCCGCCTCATCCCGGTTAAACTGGGTAAAGACCAGGTTCCAAAACTCCAAATACCGGTCGCAGTCGCAGCCCGGTTTGCAGTCCGGCTTGCCGCAGCCAAAAGACGGCCCGCGGTCTAAGTAGATTTCGGAGCAGGGCCCACAGGGACCGGAGCCGATCTCCCAGAAATTGTCGGCCTTGCCCAGGCGGACAATCCGTTCCGCCGGCACCCCGACCTTATCGCGCCAGATATTAAAGGCTTCGTCGTCTTCGAGATACACCGTGACCCACAGCTTCTCCTTGGGCAGCCGCAGGTGTTCGGTGATAAACTCCCAGGCCCAGGCGATCGCTTCGGCCTTGAAATAGTCGCCGAAGGAGAAATTGCCCAGCATTTCAAAGAAGGTGCAGTGGCGGGCGGTCTTGCCCACCCGTTCGATATCCGGGGTCCGCATGCATTTCTGGCAGGTGGAAATCCGGGGGTGCGGCGGTTTGGCCTGCCCGGTAAAGAAGGGCTTCAGCGGGGCCATGCCGGCGCCGATGAGGAGCAGGGTTGGGTCGTTTTGGGGGATGAGCGAAGAACTGGGCATAATTAGGTGATCCTTGGAGCGGAAAAAATCGAGGTATTTCTGACGCAGTTCGTTTACTTTCATAGCCATTCTCCTTTCTTGCCTCGCGGGGAAAAAATAGACCCGCCCCCGGTAATTACCTTACCAGGGACGGGCTTAAACCCGTGGTACCACCCTGCTGGCTGCCATACGACAACCGCTCTGCTGGCGCGTTAACGGGCGCCACCCGGTAAGCTCCGCGACCGCGTTCGGTTAAGCAAGCCCGGAACTCCTTGCAGCTGTTGGAGCCCCTCTCTGATGGCTGTCCCTAACCTACTCTTTCGCTTCCTGGCCTTTGTCTTCAGCATTAATGACTGTATTCTATCGGATTCGCCGTGCTTTGTCAACTTTTTCTCACCGGCTAAAACAGCTGCCGGGCCAGATGCACCAGGAGCACCCGCAGCGACGCCGCGATGGGCACCGCCAGCAGCAAACCCAGGATACCGTACAGTTCCTGACCAACCAAAAGGGCAAACACCACCACCAGGGGATGCAGGCCGACATGGCCGCTCACGATGCGGGGCGCGATGACCGTGCTCTCGACTTGCTGGATGAGGGCAAAGGTCGCGGCCACGTACAGCGCCAAGGCCGGCGAGCGCAGCAGAGCCAGCATCAGGGCCGGCACTGCCCCCAAAAACGGCCCGAAATAGGGCACAATCTCGGTCAGGCCGGCGATCATCCCCAGCAGCACCGGAAACCGCATCCCTAAAATCCGCATTCCCACCCCGGTCAGCACACCGGTGATCACACAGACCGTCAGCTGCCCCCGGATAAAGCCGCCGATCACCCGGTCGATATCACCCAGCAGCGCGAGGGCGTCCTTTTTGTGGCTGGCGGGAATCAGACTGAGAAAGCCGCGCCGGATCCGGTCGATATCCTTCAGGAAATAAAACGCGAACACCGGGGCGATGATGAAGTTGACCAGGTTCGAAAACAGGCCAAAAATATTTTCGATGCTCACCCGGATCAAGTATAGCAGCTGGCCTTCCAGCAGCACCAGCCGTTCGTCGATAATCACCCGGATGCTCTCAGGAATCGCAATATCGCTGTAATTTACCTGCAAGCTCTGGATAAAGGCCTGAATTTGCGCTTTATAGTCGGGCAGCGATTCGGCCAGGCGCATCAGTTGAGTCACCAGCAGGGGCACCAAAAAAATCATTATTACCGCGAGCAGCCCAAACAGGGTGAGGTAAATCAGCATAATCGCCAAAACGCGGCGGATGCGCCGGCGCTCCAACCAGTCCACCAGCGGGTGCAGGAGGTAGGCGATCACCACCGCGAGGAAAAAGGGAAAAAGAATCACCCGTACCCGCACCAAAAACAGCAGCCCCAGCAACCCGCCCAGGAGGAGGAGCGCCAGCCGGTACCTTGGTTTCATCACTTCCCTCACTCCATCCCGATTTCAAACAGGGGAGTGAGATAACCCAACTCCCCTGCCGGCTCTTACTTTATGCTTATGACGGCCCGGGCCGTTTTAATTATCCCGGTGCAGATAATTATGCAGCCGGTCGCCGGCCGCTTCCATGGCCGCACCGGTTTTATGCGCGAACTCCTGCCCTCTTTCCCGGAGCATCCGCCTGATCTCTGGCTTCATACGCGGCGCGAGCCACATCCCGATGGCCACCCCGGCCAGGCTGCCCGTAACTACCCCTCTCACAAAACCCTTGCGCATCTTCTCCCCTCCTCTCCCGCGGTTAGTTAGCTTCCGTCAGCAAGACCAGGGACCCGTCCGGAGCGATGTTGTACTGCTGTACACCCCGGGCGGTGACAATGAATTCGATACAGCACTCCCAGCAATAGTATTCCTGTTCGCCGACCTTCCCAATTGACCGGCTTCCGCAGGCCGGGCAGACCACCAACAAACCATCCACCTCTTTCTAACCTTTGCTTTCTCCCTCCGGCAACGCCGCTGCTACCGCCGATTCGGGGACGATTAGGGTATCCTTGCCCATCACCATCGACTCCGGGCGGACCAGCATCCTTTTTCCGGCCACCAGATCCCGCAAGAGCCCATCGGAGAGCCGGAAACCGCCCACCCGGCCGCTGTCCGGGTCGAACAGCACGGCGTCGATACTGCCGATTTCCTTGCCGGACTCGGTAATCACCCGCAGGCCCTGCAGGCTGGCGTTTTCCTCGATAACCCGCCGCAGCCGCACCTGTTCTTCCACCCGCGTAACCGCCGCCGTATCGGCGATGGTGATGGCGTGTTCGCCGATTGAACCGATGGCCTCAAAGGGGATAATCTTGGCCTCTTTAAACCATCCGCCCTCGTCGATCACAATCCCCAGGAGCTTATCCTGGTCCCGGTTGAAAATGAGCTTCCTGACGGCTCCCGTCTGCTCGCCGGTGGACAGGTCCATTACCGGCAGACCTAAAAGTTCGTCGCTGCTGCGCATCGTCTCTCCCCCCGCCGGCCGGCATGGAAAACCGTGTGTGCCTATTTTGCCCCGAAACGCAAAAAAAATGCGCCGCTACTGCGGCCCATTTAAGCTGATGCCCGGTTAATATCGAACTGTATCATTCAACCCGCTTTGTTTTACTGCTCCCCCCGCTCCGCCGCCCGCTCGATCACGCCTCCGCCCAGCAGGCTGTCGCCAGCGTAGAACACCGCCGCCTGTCCGGGGGTGACCGCCCACTGCGGTTCGTCAAACTCCAGGTAAACCTTATCGTCCGGCCGTGGTTTAACCGTGGCCGGCGCTTCTTCCATGTTGTAGCGGATTTTGGCATTCACCCGCACCGGACCCACGAGACCCGGGAGCCCAATCCAGTTGACCTCCCGCACCCAGAGAGCCCGTCCGAGAACCTCCTCCCGGCGGCCGACGGCCAGGGTATTGCTCTCCGGCCGCAGCGCCACCACGTAAAGCGGCTGCCCGGTGGCAATCCCCAGGCCCTTGCGCTGACCGACGGTGTACAGCGGCAGACCCCGGTGGGTACCCAGGCGCTCGCCCGCCGTACTCACTACCGGCCCCGGCCGGATGGCCGCGGGGATGCGCTCCTGCAGGAAAGCGCCGTAATCGTCGTCCGGCACGAAGCAAATTTCCTGGCTGTCCGGTTTGCCGGCGACCGCGAGGCCAAGTTTCCCGGCTTGCGCGCGGGTTTCCGTCTTGGTCATGCCGCCCAAGGGAAACAGCGTCTGCGCCAGTTGGTCCTGGGTCAGACCATACAGGGCATAGGTCTGGTCCTTGTGCCGGTCGGCCGCCTTCTTCAGCTGCCAGCGCCCGCCTTCATAGTCGATCCGGGCGTAGTGTCCCGTCGCGAGGTAGTCAGCCGAGAGTTCCCTTGCCCGCTGTAAGAGAGCCCCGAACTTGATGTGTTTGTTGCATGCGATGCAGGGGTTCGGGGTCCGGCCGGCGGCGTACTCCCCGGTGAAATAGTTAATCACTTTATCGGCAAAGAGATCCTGGAAGTTCAGGACGTAATGGGGAATCCCGAGCTTATCGGCTACCGCCCGGGCGTCGTTTACGGCCGCGAGCGAACAGCAAACCCGGGCTTCCCGGGGGCTTTGCTCCACCGCCGGCCATATCTGCAGGGTGATGCCGATCACCTCATAGCCCTGTTGCTGGAGCAAAGCCGCCGCGAGGGAGCTGTCCACTCCCCCGCTCATAGCCACGACCACTCGTTTACTCATCACTGTCACCTGCCGCCGCTTGTCGTCGCTTACTCCGTTTTGCCCTGGCGGGCGTAATAGTCGGCGATGGCCGCGTGCAGGGCGTCGGCGGCCAGATTCGAGCAGTGCATCTTCACCGGGGGCAAGCCGCCCAGGGCCGCCGCGACATCCTGGTTGTTGGTCTTGAGCGCTTCCGCGAGGGTCATGCCCTTGACCAGCTCGGTCACCATGCTGCTGGTGGCAATGGCCGCCCCGCAGCCGAAGGTCTTGAACTTGATATCGGCGATCCGGTCATCGGCCACCTTGATCGTAATCTTCATAATGTCGCCGCAGACCGGGTTCCCGACCTGGCCGACGCCGTCCGCCTCGGCCAACTCCCCCACGTTGCGGGGGTTACTGAACAGTTCCATCACCTTTTCGCTGTACACTTTGCCAGTTCTCCTCCCAATCCCTTTTGTATCCGCTTACGCCAGCGGCGACATCGCCCGCAGCCGGTCGGCAATTTCGGGCAGTACTTCCAGCACGTAGGCGATATCCTCGGCCGTATTCTCCCGGCCTAAGGTCAGCCGGAGCGAACCATGCGCGTTCACATGGGTCATACCGGTGGCCAGGAGTACATGGGATGGCTCCAGGGATCCGGAAGTGCAGGCTGACCCGCTGGAGGCGGCGATACCCTTCAGATCCAGGTTCAGCAGGAGCGACTCGCCTTCTACGAACTCGATACTGACATTGACGTTATTCGGCAGGCGCTGCTCCGGATGCCCGTTTAAATACACCCGGTCGATCTTCGCCTGGATGCCGCTGATGAGCTTGTCCCGCAGACCGGTAAGGTGCGCCACCCGTGCGTCCATCTCTTCCCGGGCGATTAGCGCCGCCTGGCCTAAGCCCACGATCCCAGGGATGTTCTCGGTGCCGGCGCGCCGTCCGCTCTCATGCCCGCCCCCGTGCTGGATGGGGACGATCCGGGTGCCTGGGCGGATATATAGGGCGCCGATGCCTTTCGGGCCGTATAGTTTATGCCCGGAAAGCGAGAGCAGGTCCACCCCCAGGTCCTGCACATCGACCGGGTAGTTCCCTACGGCCTGGACCGCGTCGGTGTGGCAGTAAGCGCCGTACTTATGGGCGATCCGGGCGATTTCCTTAATCGGCTGGATGGTGCCAATTTCGTTATTGGCCAGCATGACCGACACCAGGATGGTCTTGTCCGTCATCGCCTGTTCCAAATCCACCAGATCAACCATCCCGTATTGGTCGACCGGCAGGTAAGTAATCGCAAAGCCCTCCGTCGCCAGGTACTCGGCGGTGTGCAGGATGGCGTGGTGCTCGATTTTGGTGGTGATGATGTGGTTGCCCTTGCTGCGGTTAGCCTGGGCTACCCCTTTGAGAGCATAGTTGTCGGCTTCGGTGCCGCCGCCGGTAAACACGATCTCGGCCGGATTGGCGCCGATCAGCCGGGCTACATTGCCCCGGGCCTCCTCCATCAGCTGCTTGGCTTCCCGCCCAAAGGAGTGGATGCTCGAAGGGTTGCCGAACCGGTTAATCATACTCCCGAGCATCGCTTTGGCGACTTCCGGGTGCACCGGGGTGGTGGCAGCGTGATCCAGATACACTCTACGCATCGTTCATCTTCCTTTCATCCTGGTTAAACTGCACCGGGCTGCCCTCCCCCGCCGCGGGTGAGTTTAACGCATCCCGGCAAAGGTCGGCTAATGAGATTGAATCCAGCAGGGCGGTGATGCTGTCCCGCAGGCGGCGCCAAATGTCCCGGGTTACGCAGGCTTCGGCCCGGCCGCAGTAACTTATGGCCCCGGCGTCGTCAATCACGCAATCCACCGGGGCAATCGGCCCCTCCAGGACCCGGATGATGTCACCCACAGTAATCGCCGCCGGTTCCCGGGTCAGGAGGTAGCCCCCCTGCGCCCCCCGGAGGCTGCGGACCAGGCCGGCTTTGCGCAGCGGCGCCATCAACTGCTCCAGGTACGGTTCGGACAGGTTCTGCCGGGCCGCGACTTCCTTCAGAGTAATGGCGCCTTCCCCATAGTGCACCGCCAGGTCAAACATGGCGGTCACTCCGTACCGCCCCTTGGTCGACAGTTTCAGCGCCGCTCACCTCGCTCCCAATCCCGACTATTCTTATCGTATTTCCTGCTTATAGGGTAACACTTGCCCCCGGGCTTGTCAAGCGGGTCAGTAGGAGATGCCGCTCAGGCCGACACTTTGCCAGTAATCGCAGCAGGGGCAGGCGATTGGCTCTCGGTCAGGAAGCCCAACAACCGGCCAAAAAAGTGGATACAGAACTCCATAACCGGACCCAGCCCCAAAGAGACGATGACCGTTCCCATTCCCACCGGGCCCCCAAGGACATACCCGGCGACCACCGCGCTCACCTCCATCACCGTCTTCACCACCCGGATGCGCTGCCCGGTGCGCTGCGACAGATACAGCATCAAACCGTCCCGGGGCCCCGCGCCCAGTTTGGCGGAGAGGTAGACCCCGCTCCCGATACCCATGCAGGCGATGCCGGTGAGGAGGAAAGCGATGCGGAGCGGCAGACCCTGCGGCGCCGGTATCAGCTGCCACCCGCGGATTTGGTCGACGAAGAAGCCAATCCCTAGCATGTTCATGAATGTGCCGATGCGGGGAATCCGCCGGGTCAGACCCACCGTGATTAAAATGATCACTAGACCAGTGATCTGCTGCACCCGCCCGACGGTCAGCAGGCTGTGCCGGGTTACCCCCAGATGAAAGACATCCCAGGGGCTGACCCCCAAATTGGCCTGGACCGTGAACACCATACCCAATCCGCAGCCGAATAACCCCAGAATCAGGACCAGAAAGCGGGCGCCCGTTTTTGCCCAGTTCATATTTTCTCCATTCCCTTCGCAAATATTACCGGCCCCGCCCGGAAGAAAATGCGGGGCCGGCCTCATCCGGCAGGAATCCGACCGGAGTTTGGCTAATGCATCTATGATGTCATACCGACGGCGCTTGCCCCGGAGGGAGGTAAACCGATGGATTTATTTGACCACCACCGCCAGGAACTAACCCGGGCCCAGGCCCCGCTGGCCGAGCGGATGCGCCCCGCCACCTTAGACGAACTGCTCGGGCAGGAGGCCATCCTGGGCTCCGGCAAATTGCTGCGCCGCGCCATCGAGGCCGACAAGCTTGGCTCAATTATCTTTTATGGCCCGCCCGGCACCGGGAAGACCACCATTGCCAAAATCATCGCCCAGACCACCAAAGCCTATTTCGAGCAGTTAAACGCCGTTGCCGCCGGTGTCGCCGATATCCGGCGGGTGGTGCAGGAGGCGAAGGACCGGCTCGGCCGCTACAGCCGGCGCACCGTCGTCTTCATCGACGAGATCCACCGCTTCAACCGTAGCCAGCAGGACGTCCTCCTGCCCTACGTCGAAGACGGCACTATCGTCTTAATCGGAGCGACCACCGAAAGTCCCACTTATGAACTGAATCCGGCTCTGGTCTCCCGCTCCCGTCTCTTCCCTTTGGTACCCCTGACCGGCGAGCACCTCCGCACCCTGCTGCAGCGAGCGCTGACCGACAAGACCCGCGGGCTGGGCGCTCTGCCGGTAGTGATCGAACCGGCGGCGACCGAACACATCGTCACCGTGGCTAACGGCGACGCCCGCTCGGCCCTAAACGCCCTGGAACTGGCGGTGCTGACCACCGAACCGGAAACGGACGGCACTATCCGTGTCACCTTAGCCGTCGCCGCCGAATCGATCCAGCGCCGGGTGCTGCAGTACGATAAAAGCGGCGACAACCATTACGATACCATCTCGGCCTTCATCAAAAGCCTGCGGGGCTCCGACCCCGACGCCGCCGTCTACTGGCTCGCCCGGATGCTCTACGCCGGGGAGGACCCCCGCTTTATCGCCCGTCGGCTGTTCGTGCACGCGGCCGAGGATGTGGGACTGGCCGATCCCCAAGCGCTTCTGGTCGCGGCCGCTGCCGTCCAGGCGGTTGAGTTTATTGGCCTGCCGGAGGCTAAGCTCCCCCTCACCGAAGCCACCCTGTACATCGCCACCGCCCCCAAGAGCAACGCCGTCGTACTCGCCATCAACGAAGCGATGCAGGCGGTGGAGACCAAGCCGGCCGGCCGGGTTCCGGCCCACCTGCGGGACACGAGCTACCCCGGCGCCAAACGCTTGGGGCACGGCGCCGGCTACCGCTACCCCCACGATTTCCCCGGCGCGTACACCCCCCAGCAGTATCTGCCGGACGGGATGGAGGGTACCGAGTTTTACCACCCGACGGAGTACGGCCGGGAAAAGGAGATCCGCGACCGAATGGGAAAGTTGCGCCAAAAGAGCTAAAATCCAGGCCACCGCCAGCAGCGGTGGCCTGGTGCTATCCGCTTTTACTTAGAGGGTCTGCTTACTTCCCGACGGTCTGCCGGATCACCTTAAGCGTATGAAGCACATTGTCGCGGGTGATGCCGTGGTGGGACACAAACCGGAGCCGCGTGGACGCGCCGCCGCCGGTGACAATCCCCTCTTTGGCCAGGGCTTGCACAAACGCGGGTGCCGCCGTCCCGGTCCCGCCGAAGTCAAAGAACACGAGGTTGGTTTGCACCATCGCCGGATTTACGCTGATTCCCGGGATTTCGGCCAGCCCTTCGGCCAGTAGCTTGGCGTTGGCGTGGTCCTCCGCCAGCCGGTCGACCATTTTCTCGAGGGCAATAATCCCCGCGGCCGCCAGGATTCCTGCCTGCCGCATCCCTCCGCCCAGCATCTTCCGCCACTTCCGGGCCCGTTCGATGTATTCCCGCGGACCGGCCAAAATCGAGCCCACCGGGGCGCAGAGTCCTTTGGATAAGCAAAACATCACCGAATCGGTGTACCGGGTAATCTCCCGCACATCCACCCCCAGGGCCACCGCGGCGTGAAACACCCGGGCGCCGTCCATATGCACCGCCAGGCGGTATTTCTCCGCCAGGGCCTTGGTCGCCGCCAGGGTCGCGAGCGGAATGACCGTGCCGCCGCCGGCGTTATGGGTGTTCTCGACGCAGATCAGCCGGGGCGTCGGAAAATGAATGTTCTCCCCCCGGATCGCCTTTTCGATGTCGGCCGGGTCCATCACCCCGCCCTTGCCCGGAATGGTGCGGGGAATGACCGCCGACATTACCGACATCCCGCCGACCTCGGTGGCATAGATATGCGAACTGGCTTCGAGGATGACTTCATCCCCCCGCTGGGTATGGGTCATTACGCCCAGTTGGTTCCCCATGGTTCCGGTCGGGACAAACAGAGCCGCTTCCTTGCCGATTTTCTCTGCCGCCAGCGCCTCCAGGCGGTTCATGGTGGGGTCTTCCCGGTACACATCGTCGCCCACTTCGGCTTTCGCCATGGCTTCCCGCATCTCCGGGGTCGGTTTGGTCACCGTGTCGCTGCGCCAATCGATCGGTTCCCGCAAATTCCGCACCTCCCTGTTTTCGGTCCTCTGCTTTCCGAACAAACTGTAATATATCTTCGCCGTTTCCAAACAATTACCTGCCGAAGAAAAACAGCGGGTGCTTTTCCGCTGTCAGACTTGAGACGGTTTTTTGGCTGGGACCGGGCAGGCGCTTCCGAGCAACGCTTCCGAAACCACGGCGCTGATCACCGGTTCCATTTGGCCGCTCTGCTTCACCCGGTTATCGATCAGGCGGAGCAAACCAAACGACAGCAACAGCGCAGCGATGCCCACCCCGGCGCCAATGACCTCGGCCTCGCCGGGATAACCCAGGGACTTAGCCGCTACGGCTCCAATGGCAAAGCCGATGGCCAAAAACGCCAACGGCACCAGGTACACGATCATCGCCGCCCGCAGCACCGCGCGGGGAGACATCTCGATGCGGACCGTCTCGCCTACCTGGGCCAGCACCGGGTTCGCGATCTCCATCCGCTCGTTGCGGCCCTCGCCGATATTGCAGGCGTGGCAGCCACTGCAGGCGCTGGGCCGGTACAGTTGCACCAGGGCGCTCTTGCCCCGCAGCTCCACGACTTTGGCAAACTGGGTCAGGTTTTCACTCATCCTCTTTATCCTCCCCGGTGAAGCGCTGTTTGCAGTAAATCATTGACGACGACACTGGCCAGAATCAGCCCGGCCACCGGCGGCACAAAGGAGATACTGGCCGGCACTATGGTTCGGCGCTCAGTAGCAATGCCGGTCTCTTCGGCCTCCACCGGATCAAAATGCAGCGGCCGGGGCGCTTCGGTCGAAAAGACCACTTTGACCCCACTCGTGATCCCAGCCTGACGCAGGGCGGTCCGGACCGCTTTGGCGAGCGGGCAGGTATGGGTAGCGGCAATATCCGCCACTTGAAAGCGGGTCGGATCCAGTTTGTTCCCCGCGCCCATCGCCGACACCAGGGGAATCCCCCGGGCTGTGGCGCGGATGATAAAGTCAACCTTCGCCGGCACCGCATCGATGGCATCCACCAGATAGTCGTAAGTACGGTCAAATAAACGATCCGCCAGCGCCGGCCCGTAAGCTGCTGCGATGGTCTCTACCTGCAGCACCGGGTTGATCCCGGCCAGGCGCTCCGCCATTACCTCGATTTTCAATCGGCCAACGGTACTGTCGAGCGCGATGATTTGCCGGTTGATATTCGAGAGCGTAACCACCGCCGGATCCACCAGCACCAGCTGCCCGATCCCGGCGCGGGCCAAAGCTTCCGCCGCGAACGAGCCGACCCCACCCACCCCGACTACGGCCACGCAGCTGGCCTGTAAGCGGGCGAGACCGGCACTCCCGATCAGGGCTTCGGTCCGGGTAAACCGGTGCACCATCGCCCCCACCTCCTGCGCATGGAAAAACAATGCGTCAAAAAGCGCCCCACCATGCCGTGCTAACCGTTGTTTTGAACCTGCTCGCGCAGGTGGGTGCCTGCCTGAATACTTTATGTGTCCTCTGGCTGCCACAGGGCAGGAGGCGTACAAGCAATATCCAGAGACTAAGGCTCCCTTTGTTTCAATGTTGGCTCAAAACATTGCGGATTCCACGAACACAGCAGGGTTATGCTTATTGTGCATTGCTTTATCCTTACTTCATCTTAGCATAATCCACCAGCGCCGACAAGCGGCAAAAACCAGAATTCGGCGCGCCCAGACGGCTCAAGGTGCTTCAGAGACGGATTTAGACTGGGCAAGATTAGTTTGTGGCTTTTGCCGCCTTTTATTACCGGCAAATTATGGCAGACGCTCTACTCCGCTTTTTTGG
Organism: uncultured Candidatus Sumerlaeota bacterium; assembly: GCA_964533125.1. Lineage (GTDB taxonomy): Bacteria > Bacillota > SLNR01 > SLNR01 > JBMNPB01 > CAZHIT01. The sequence continues at coordinate 4,904 of CAZHIT010000007.1, read as the reverse complement.
CGGTGCTGGTTGGCTTTAAATCCAGCGCAATGGACAGTTCCCGCAGCTGTTTGCCGTAGACCGCCGAAGGGGCCTGCGACATCAAGTCGGTGGCGCTTGCCGTCTTGGGGAAGGCGATCACGTCGCGGATGCTGTCCCGCCCCGCGAGCAGCATCACCAACCGGTCAAATCCAAAGGCCAGACCACCGTGGGGCGGCGCGCCGTACTCGAAGGCATCGAGCAGGAAGCCGAATTTGTCCTTCGCTTCCGCTGGAGTGAGACCTAAGGTGGTGAAGATTTTTTCCTGAATGCCGCGGTCGTGGATCCGGATGCTGCCCCCGCCGATCTCCACCCCGTTTAAGACCATGTCGTAAGCTTTGGCCCGCATCTGCTGCGGAGCGGTCTCCAGGGCGTCGATATCGCTATCGAGCGGCGAGGTGAACGGGTGGTGGACGGCCGAAAGGTGGTCTTCCTCGGCGTCGTACTCAAACATCGGGAACTCGGTCACCCAGAGGAAGCGATACTCATCCGGGTTGATTAATCCGAGACGCCGCCCGAATTCCAGGCGCAGCTGCCCCAGGGCGATCATCGCCGTCTCCGGCAGGTCGGCGATAAACAGCAGCAAATCACCGGTCTCGCCGCCCAGGGCCGCAATGATCCGGGCGATTTCTTCTTCCTTGAAGAACTTGGCGATGGGCGACTTCACCCCGTCCGCCTGGAGGGCAAACCAGGCCAGGCCCCGGGCGCCAAAGCCAGCTGCCAGTTTGGTCAGATCATCGATTTCTTTCCGGCTGTAGCCGGCGCAGCCTTTGGCGTTTAGCCCCTTAACGCAGCCGCCGGCGGTTACGGTGTCGCGAAAAACTTTGAAATCGCAGCCCGTGGTGAGCGCGGTGACATCCTTCAGCTCCATCCCAAAGCGCAGGTCCGGTTTGTCGGAGCCAAAGCGCTCCATCGCTTCTTTGTAGGTCAGGCGCTGCATGGGGCACTCGACCTTCAGCCCGATGGTATCCTGAAAGATTTTTGCGATTAACCCCTCCGCCAAACTCATGACATCTTCCTGTTCAACGAAGGACATCTCGATATCGATCTGGGTAAACTCCGGCTGCCGGTCCGCCCGCAGGTCCTCGTCGCGGAAGCAGCGCACGATCTGAAAGTACCGCTCCATGCCCGCCACCATCAGAATCTGCTTAAACTGCTGCGGCGACTGGGGCAGGGCGTAGAACTTGCCCGGGTTGACCCGGCTGGGCACCAGGTAGTCTCTGGCCCCTTCCGGTGAACTCTTGGTCAGCATTGGGGTTTCGATTTCCAAAAAACCGGCGGCATCCAAATAATCCCGCGCCGACTTGGCCGCCCGGTGCCGCAGGATCAGGTTGCGCTGCATCTCCGGCCGCCGCAGGTCCAGGTACCGGTAGCGCAAGCGCACCGTTTCTTCCACATTCACTTCGTCACTGATGTAAAACGGCGGGTTCTTGGCCGCGTTCAGAATCCTTAAGTGCTTAACCGCCACTTCCACCTCACCGGTCGGGAGCGTGAGGTTAACTGTGCCTTCCGGCCTCTCCCGCACCTTCCCCTCGGCCGCCAGTACAAACTCGCTCCGCAGCGTGCCGGCCAGGTCAAAGTCCGCGCAGATCGCCGGGTCAAACACGATCTGGACGAGCCCGGAGCGGTCGCGCAGGTCAATGAAGATCAGCCCGCCGTGGTCGCGCCAGCTATGCACCCAGCCCATCATCGTGACTTCCCGGCCGCTGTCCGACCGGCGCAGCTCGCCGCAGCCGCATGTTTTTTTCATCCCATGGATTGATTCACCCATTTTTATCCCTGCTTTCGTCGATTATTCACCGTTTATATGGATGAAGTTTGAATTACATCATTGCGGGGAGCGAAGCGACGCGGCAGTCCAAACCTCCGCCGCTTCGTCCTTCCGCACCGATAGCTCTACTGGCTCAGCTTGGCCTGCAGGTAAGCGGCGAGGTCATTCAGCGGCACCTTTTCCTGGGCGCTGCCGGTCATCTCCCGCACCGTCGCCTCCCCGCGGGCCAGTTCGTCTTCGCCCAGAATCACCGTCAGCTTCGCGTTCAGCTTGTCGGCGTACTTCATCTGGCCCTTTAAGCTCCGGCCCCCGAAGTCCATGACCGCCGCGATCCCCGCTTCCCGGATCCGGTACAGCTGGCGGTACAACTCGCTCCGGGTCCCGGCACCGATCGTCGCCAGGAATACATCCACCGGGTATGAGCCGGGCAGGGTTTTCCCCACGGCGTCCACGGTCAGGACCAGACGCTCGATCCCGATGGCAAATCCGACACTCGGGGTCGGTTCCCCGCCGATGATCTCGACCAGACCATCGTACCGGCCGCCGCCGCAGACCGAACTCTGGGCGCCCAAGGCGTTCGAGATGAACTCAAACGTCGTCTTGGTGTAATAATCCAGACCCCGTACCAGTCTCGGGTCGAGCTCGTAGGCGATTCCCAGGGCATCCAGGTACTGCTTCACCCCGGCAAAATGGGTCGAGCACTCCTCGCAGAGGCAGTCGACGATATCCGGAGCGCCTAAGCTGATTTCCCGGCAACGCTCGACCTTGCAGTCGAGGATGCGCAGCGGGTTGCGGTCAAAGCGCGACTGGCAGTCCGGGCAGAGGTCATTAAAGTGCGGTTTAAGGGCGGCCTGGAGCTGTTCCCGGTGCTTGGGCCGGCAGACCGGGCAGCCGATGCTGTTGATGTGGAGCGACAGGTTCCCGCTGCCGTCCGGCTGGATTAAGTCTAAGCCCAGGCGCCGGAAGAAGTGCAGGGCCAAAACGATAACTTCGGCATCAGACGCCGGGTCCTGGGAGCCCAGGATTTCGGCGTCCAGCTGGTGGAACTGGCGGTAGCGGCCGGCCTGGGGCTTGTCGTAGCGAAACATTGGCCCAAAGCCGTACAGTTTTACCGGCAGCGGCTGCCCGGAGAGGTTATTTTCCAGGTAGGCCCGGACGATCCCGGCGGTCATCTCCGGCCGCAGGGTGATGTTTCTCTCCCCGCGGTCCATAAAACTGTACATTTCCTTCTCGACGATGTCAGTGGTCTCCCCCACCCCCCGGTGGAACAACTCGGTATGCTCAAATATGGGCGTGCGGATCTCCGCAAACCCATACTCCCGGCAGAGACGGCGGTACTCCCCCTCCACGTGCGTCCATTTCTCCACCACCCCGGGCAGAAAGTCGTTGGTTCCCCTTGGACGGGTAATCGGCATGGTCTCTCCTCCATTTCCTTCCCTTCTGGGTACTATTGTTGCCGAAACTGAGGTAATAAAAAACCCGCCTCCGAAAATACCCCGGTATTTTCAGGGACGGGATTTTTCCCGCGGTGCCACCCTGCTTGGATCGGCTGACGCCAACCCCGCTTGCGGACACGGTAACGGGTGTCAGCCGGCCAGCTCCGGGGTGTTCTTCGGGAGCGTTGTTCCGGGAGCGCTCTCAGTCGCGGCGCCCCTTCCCTGTGGACAAGGTAACTCCTTACTCTTCCCATCATCGCTTTATCGACAGGAGACGGATAATTATATATAATGATTTTAGCTAATATTTCCGCGCTTGTCAACTGCCGCCACGGGCGACATACCGGCGCGGGCGGAGGAGGCGCAGCCATGGATAATCCCGTATCGCTCGTCAGCCGGGTCAGACCTTATCTGATGGACTTCCAGCGCCTGTCCTATGTGCACGACATCAGCGCCGCCCTGCAGAGCTATGGGATCACCCCAGGAGAAGTCATCGACTGCTCGCTCGGAACAAACCCCTACGGGTGCTCCCCCGGCCTGGCCGAAGCCTTTCGCGCTCTCGACTGGTCCCGGGTCGCATCTTACCCGGACCCCACCGCCTCTGCCCTTAAGCGCCGTCTCTGCTCCTTCTGGTCGGACGTGACTGCGCTTGAGCCGGAGCAGATCTTCCTAGGTACCGGCTCGATGGGCGTCCTGGGAACGATCAACCGGCTTCTCGTCGGGCCGGGCCGCCGGGTGCTGGGGTACTGCCCCCAGTTCACCGAGTATATGACTGAAGTGCTGGCCAGTGGCGGTACCTACGAGTATGTCGCGCTGGATCCGGCCAGGGAGTTCTTCTTTGATCCGCAGGACATCATTGACCGCATGGATGATGGTCTGTCTCTCGTCTACATCGACAACCCCAACAACCCCACCGGGCAGATCATTACGCTCCCGGTGTTGGCCACCGTCGTACGGGCCGCGCTGGCGCTGAATATCCCGGTCATCGTAGACGAAACTTACGGCGACTTCATGGACCGGCATAACTCCGCCCTTAAGCTCACCGATTCCTGTCCGAACCTCTTCGTCGTCCGCTCCTTCTCCAAAGGCTCCGGCCTCGCGAACCTCCGGGTCGGTTATGGAGTCAATAAAGGCCCCCTGCGCGAGTACCTGGCGAAGGTGGACCTGCCCTTCATCCTCCCCGACTGCGCGGCTGCCCTGGCTGCTGCGTCGCTATCAGACGAACAATTCGTTATCGACTGCCGTCGCCGGGTGGCCGCAGCCAAAGCCCGGGTCATCGCCGCCTGCACTCACCTAATCGTCGCCCGGACCAGCCCCGAGACGCCCATCCTCACCCTGGGGCACCCCAATCCTGGTATCGACCTGTACGACGCCTTCCTGCGCCTGGGCGTCCTCACCGAAGCCGGGGCCGACTTCGTCGCCCTGGGCCAAAACTTCGTCCGCCTGCGCGTCCCGGCAGAGATAGAACCGCTCCTGGAACGGATAAAGAAGCTCCAGGCCGGGATCTAAGCCGTTGCCAGGGACCGCTCATCCCTTTGGACACCCCCTGCCAACCCAGGATTGACGCGTTGATGACACTCAATCGCCACCCGTCATGTGCAGATACTCTGAGCCGCAATAACCAGGGGCTGTCCCAAAAGTAAATGGGACAGCCCTCTTCTAGTTGTTATCGGTGTCTG
>CAZHIT010000006.1:0-23614 GCA_964533125.1 uncultured Candidatus Sumerlaeota bacterium | reverse complement strand
CGCCCAGCATCCTCAGGCCGGTATGGATAATCAACGGCAGGTCCCCGCTGGGGATCCCCTGGTCCACGATGACGGCGAGCAGGGTCGGCTGCAGCAGTTCGGCGTAGACTTCGACAAACATGAGGGCGGGGGCCAGGATGGCCGTTTTCCAGTAAGGCTTTAGGTAACGCAGAAGTTTAAGCATATGGTCACCCCGCTTTCATTCCTGCCCGGCGCCGCATTCCGGGCAGCGGCTGTCGGCAATAGGCATCAGGTTTTGCTGCATTTGCTTAAGGAGCCGGAGCAGACTCGCGCGTTCCTCCGGCGTAAACCCGGCGAAGCACTCCTCGGCCGTGGCCGCGAGTACCCGGTCCGCTTCAAGGATCGTCTCCCGGCCCTTGTCCGTGAGGTAGACGCGGGATACCCGCAGGTCGGCAAGGTCAGGGCGGCGGTGGAGCAGGCCGGCTTTTTCCATGCGCTGCAGGGTGTCGGTGACCGTGGCCGGCTGGAGGTGAAACCGTTCGGCGATCTCTCTCTGGCTGCAGCCGTCCTGCTCCCGCAGCAAATGCAGGATGGGCGGCTGGCCCCGGAAGAGACCCAGAGCGCCCAGCCGGGCGTGCAGGAGGCGGTGGTGGAGACGGGTAACCTGCAAAAACAGGGACTGGAGCGAATCATCAGGGACAGTGGACAAGCAAGCACCTCCCATATCTTTGGTCTCATATTGTGGACTGGTGTGGGCTATCGGAAAAAGGTTAGATAACTAACTATCTCATTATAAGAAAAGCCGCCGGAAAAGTCAAATGCCTGGCGGCAGCGATCCTCTGGTTGGTCTGAACTCTGACGGGAATCAACGAGGGCAATGAACCGGGGGCGTGGCCTAGACCGGGTCCGGATTGTGACTGAGCGGCATTAATCCAGATCCGCAGATCTGGCTTTCGTCCCAGCGGCAAGACCGAAGAGGGGCAAGAAAGCACAACAAACCGGACCATCAAGCTTCCGGGCTGGTCCGGCTCATCCGGCCGGCGGTTAAGCTCCCGCTCAGTGGGTTAGTCCGGGAACAGTGGGAGGTACGCCAAGTAGATGATGTCCTCCCGCTGGGCGGCATCGCCCTCGGCCAGGATGGCGGCCTGAGCGATCACCGTCGCGCCGGCTGATTCCACGAGGCGGCGGACGGTCGCCAGGGACTGGCCGGTGCTGATTACATCGTCGACGATGATGATGGTCTTGCCCCGGATGCGGGCAGCGTCGGCTCCGTCCAGGCAGAGGAGCTGGCTCGCCTGGGTAGTGATCGATTCCACGGTGTCGGCCAGCGGGTTCTGCATATAGGGTTTGATACTCTTGCGGGCCACGATGTACCGGGGCATACCGAGGAGAGTGCTCAGGGCGTAGACCAGGGGGATGCCCTTGGCTTCGGCCGTAACCAAATAGTCGGCCTGGGGCAGGCGGGGCGCCAGTTCCCGGGCGGCGGCGTGGACCAGTTCGGCGTCGCCTAGGATGACAAAGGAGGCGATAGAGAGTTTGGGTGTGAGGCGGATGATGGGCAGGGAGCGCCGGACCCCGGCGACACTGAGTTCGTAATGGGTTGGGTTCAAGGCCTATCGCACCACCTTTGTGTCCTTTTGGGTTCATTATACCACGGAACGGTACGGCCGCCCGGCTTTTACAAATGAACAGAGTAAAAAATTGCCGGAAACCCTTGCGGTTCCAGGCGTTCCCGCTGTATCACCAAGTACGATAATGTACGCACATAACGGCGGCCTGGCCTAAGTTGAGCTAAAGCTGCTTCAACTCACTAATCATCGGCGGGGTTCGTCCTGATTCCTGTGCCAAAATGGCACACCGCAAAGCGATACAGCTGTGCCCCGCCGGGATGTTCAGGATGCAGAGGAAATTTGCCGCTTGGGCGCGAATAAGGGAGAATGAGTTAAAGGAGGTCGAGAATTGTGATTGGTTTGATTGGCGCCATGGCCGAAGAAATCGAGCTGCTCCGGCAGATGGAAGACGGGGTAACCACGCAAATTGCCGGGACCGAGTTTACCCGGGGGACCATCGCGGGGAAAGAAGTGGTTTTGGCCTTCAGCGGCATTGGCAAGGTGAACGCGGCCATCTGCGCCCAGGTGATGGTCAGCGTTTTTGGGGTGGACAAGGTCATCTTCACCGGGGTGGCCGGTGGGATCGCGGCCGAACTCGCCATTGGGGACATCGTCGTCTCCGGCGACACGGCGTATTACGATATGGATGTTACGGCGCTAGGATATGAGCTGGGGATGATTCCCCGCCAGCGCCTGCGCTTTTTCGCCGGTGACCCGGCGCTCATCGCGGCCTGCCGGCAGGCCGAGGCGACGTTGCCGGTCAAGGTCCTGGTGGGGCGGGTGCTGACCGGTGATTCGTTTATCGCCGACCCGGAGCGGGCGAGAAAGCTCCGGGATACCCTAGACGGGCATTGCATCGATATGGAGGGGGCGGCGGTCGCCCAGGTCTGTACCTTAAACCGGGTGCCCTTCGTCATTATCCGCTCCCTGTCGGACCGGGCGGACCAGAAAGCGGATATTGACTACAAGGCTTCCGTCCGCCTGGCGGCGGCGAACGCCGCAAACCTGGCCCGCCGGGTGGTCGAGGCAATCTAAACGCTTGATAGCCGGGAGGAGGGGGAAAATGACGCATCCATCGGTGCCGGCGATGTGGGAGAAGTATTTGGATTCGCTGGGGGATAGCCCGACGGGTACTGCGAAGCGGTATACGGCCTGGCATTTTACCAACAACGAACCTGGGGCCAATGAACTGGCGGCGCTGGTTTTGGCCGGGGTGAAGCGGGCAACGGCTTCGACCCTCTGGGCTTATAAAGGAGACGAACCGGTACCCGCCCCGGGTGATTTGAGCCTGATCACGGACTGGGTGGGGAGAGCCCAGTGCATTATCCAAACTACGCGGGTGGCAATTGTCCCTTTTGCCGCCGTCGGGGCGGAGTTTGCCCGCACCGAGGGGGAGGGCGACGGCAGTCTGGATTACTGGCGGCAGGTTCATACCGAGTACTTTGCGGCGGAATGCGCCCGGCTGGGACGGGAGTTTACCCCGAAGATGCCGGTGGTGTGCGAGGAGTTTACTGTGGTGTACCGCTGACCTGGTGGCTTTGCTGGCCAGGAGCGTAAGTTGGTGCGCCGCACAGCTTGGGACGATGCGGCTGACCAATGATTATTTCCTCGATTTCCCGGAAACTCCATAATTGGCATAAAGGAGTTTTCCGGACGCTGTCGAATCGATTACTGGTAGCGGAATGGACTGGCTCTGGGCACGGAGTTCGCCCGCACACCGGGCGCGGTTGTCTTTCCGTCTTTTTTCCGACCAGGCGCCGGCGGGTTTGACCTTTCCGGTGGTTTTGGTACGCATCCGGCTTCATTTACGCGGGGCATTTCTAGTAACTTGGGGGTTTGGAAATGGCTTATTTTTTGCGCCGCTTGGCTTCTTCCATCGTCACCCTGTTTTTGATTACTACGATCACCTTTTCGCTGATGCATGTTGTGCCCGGCGGTCCGTTCCTGGGAGAAAAGAGACTGCCGGACAATATCATCCATAACCTGGAGGTCAAATACGGTCTGGATAAACCGCTCCCGGTCCAGTACATCAAGTACATGAGTAATGCTCTTAAAGGGGACCTGGGAGACTCGATCCACTTGAAGGGCCGGACGGTCGCCGGCATTATCCAGCAGCATTTTCCGGTTTCCCTGCGGTTAGGGCTCGTGGCCATCGCCATTTCCGTCACTCTGGGGACTCTGCTGGGGATATTGGCGGCGCTCCGCAACGGGCAGGCGGTGGACCGGATCACCATGCTGTTTGCGACGGTGGGGATCGCCGTGCCGGCCTTTGTGGTGGCTACCCTGAGCATGATTTTCTTCGGGGTCACCCTCAAGGTGCTGCCGACTTTCGGCTTGTCCACCTACCGGCATTTTCTTCTCCCGTCTTTCGCCCTTTCCTTCTTCCCGCTCAGTTTCATCGCCCGTCTGATGCGCTCCAGTATGCTGGATGTTATAAGCCAGGACTATATCAAGACGGCCCGGGCGAAGGGACTGAGCGAGGGAGTAGTTATCTTTAAGCACGCGGTCCGCAACGCGATTATGCCGGTGGTGACTTACCTTGGTCCCCTGGTGGCCACGATTCTGACCGGCAGTTTCGTCATTGAGCGGATCTTTACCATTCCGGGTTTAGGCAAGTTCTTTGTCGAGAGCATCTCCAACCGGGATTACTCCGTGATTCTCGGCGTGACCATGTTCTATGGGGCCTTCCTGGTCCTGATGAACCTGGTGGTGGATGTCTCCTATATGGTCATCGACCCGCGCATCAAGCTCGAATAAGACGAGGAGCATCGGCAAAATGACAAACGAGGAAGCAAACATTATCCAAGGGCTGTTCGTACCGGCGACGGAGGCAGAGAAGGCCGGGACGCAGGTGATGCGGGAACCGACCACCTACTGGCAGGACGCCTGGCGGCGGTTTCGGCGCAATAAGGTAGCCATGGTCGCGGCGGTGGTCATTCTGGTCGTGTGTCTTGTCGCCATCTTAGGCCCCCTGTTTTCGGAATATACCTACGACCAGCAGATTAAAGGGAGCGAACTGCTCCGGCCGTTTGAGGATCCCTCCCACCCGCTGGGTACCGACAGCCTGGGCCGCGACTATTTCGTCCGCCTGATGATGGGGGCCCGGATTTCGCTCGCCATCGGCATCGTATCCTGCCTGATGATTGTGAGTATCGGCGTTCTCTACGGTGCGGTGTCCGGTTATTTCGGCGGTTGGGTGGACAATGTGATGATGCGGGCAGTGGACATCATCTGGTCAGTGCCCACCCTGCTGATCGTGATTTTGCTGTCGGTGGTCTTAAAGCAACCGCTCGCGGACCTTTTTGCCCGCAGCGATAACCTAAAGAACATGGTTTCGGTGGGGCCGGGCCTCATCAGTATTTTCTTTACTCTGTCCACGCTGTACTGGGTGGACATGGCCCGCATGGTCCGGGGCCAGATTTTGCTGCTGAAGGAAATGGAGTACGTGAACGCCGCCCGGGCGCTGGGGGCGAAATCCTGGCGAATTATGACCCGGCATCTGATTCCCAACAGCATCGGAGTTATCCTGGTTACGGGTACCCTGAAAATTCCCACTGCTATTTTCACGGAAGCTTTTCTGAGCTTTATCGGCCTGGGGGTATCTGCGCCCATGGCCAGTCTCGGTTCGCTCGCCTCGGACGCGTTGAACGGAATATATTCCTATCCGCACCTGTTGACCATGCCGTCAATTCTTATCAGTTTGATCATTCTCTCCTTCAATCTGGTTGGGGACGGGCTGCGGGACGCCCTGGACCCCCGGATGAAGAGTAAGGGGTAAAATATGGGCAAATTGCTGGAAGTACAGAATCTGCGGGTATCTTTTTTCACCCCGTCGGGTGAACTGAAAGCGGTCAATGATGTCTCTTACAACCTCGATGCGGGGGAAGTCATCGGCATCGTCGGTGAATCCGGCTCCGGTAAAAGCGTTTCGGCCTATTCCGTCATCGGCCTCATCGAAAAGCCCGGCCGGATTGTGGGCGGCTCTATCCGTTTTAACGGCCGGCAACTCGCTTCCCTCCGGTCGGAGCAGATGCGGCAGATTCGGGGGAAAGAAATCAGTATGGTGTTTCAGGACCCCATGACCTCCTTAAACCCGGTTTACACCATCGGCGAGCAGCTGATGGAGGCGATTAGCTTGTACAGCCGGGTGACCAGGGAGGAAGCCCGGTCTAGAGCGGTGGAGCTACTCCGCCTGGTGGATATCAGCGAGCCAGAGCGGCGGATAAGGCAGTACCCCCACGAGTTCTCCGGCGGGATGCGGCAGAGGGTGATGATCGCGATGGCGCTCGCCGGCAACCCGAAGCTCCTGATCGCCGATGAGCCGACCACGGCGCTCGATGTGACGATCCAAGCCCAGATATTAAGCACCATCAAAGGGCTGAAAGACCGGATCAAAATGGCGGTCATGCTGATCACCCATGATCTGGGGATCGTGGCCGACATCGCCGATAAGGTGGTGGTTATGTACGGCGGAACCATAGTGGAGGCGGCGCCCTGCGAAGAGATTTTCCGGCACCCCCAGCACCCCTACACCCTAGGTTTGCTGCGCTCCCTGCCCCGGTTGGATGCCGCTGAGCACGAGCAACTGACCCCGATTGCCGGTACGCCCATCGATCTGCTGAACCCGCCGGCCGGCTGTCCCTTTGCCTCCCGGTGCGAGCGCTGCCTGAAGGTTTGTCTGACGCACAAGCCGCCGGAACACCGGTTGACGGAGGACCACCGGGTGGCCTGCTGGCTGTTCTACGACGTGGCGGCCGGGGGGGTTATTCGATGAGCGAAGTACTGGTTGATATCCGGAACCTGAAAAAATATTACCCGGTGACCAAGGGGAATGGGCCCAAGGCCTTTGTCAAGGCGGTGGACGGGGTTACCTTCCAAATCCGCCGGGGCGAAACCTTAGGCCTGGTAGGCGAGAGCGGCTGCGGCAAAACCACGCTCGGGCGGACCGTTCTCCGTCTGCTTGAGCCGACCGCCGGGGAAATCTTCTACGACGGTCACAACCTTACCAAGGGCGATATCACCGCATACCGGAAACAGATGCAGTATATTTTCCAGGATCCCTACGCTTCCTTAGACCCCCGGATGACGGTGGCCGATATCGTGGGCGAACCTCTGGATATCCATCGGCTGTACGCCACCCGAAAAGAGCGGGAAGAGAAGGTTATGGACCTCTTGCGGATGGTCGGGCTGAACTCGGATCACGCCGTCCGCTATCCCCACGAGTTCTCCGGCGGGCAGCGGCAGCGCATCGGCGTCGCCCGGGCGCTCGCGGTGCAGCCGGCGTTCATCGTCTGCGACGAGCCGGTGTCTGCCCTGGACGTGTCGATCCAGGCCCAGATTATTAATATGCTGGAGGAAATGCAGGACCGGATGGGCCTGACCTATCTTTTTATCGCGCATGACCTTTCGGTGGTCAAGCATATCAGCGACCGGGTGGGGGTAATGTATCTGGGGCACATCGTGGAACTGGCCGACAGCGCCGCTATCTACCGGCAGCCCTTGCATCCGTACACTCAGGCGCTGATCTCCGCCATCCCCATTCCCAAACCGCGGTCGGAGATCAAGACCCAGCGGCAGATCCTGGCCGGGGAGATTCCTTCGCCGCTCAATCCGCCATCGGGCTGCAAATTCCGAACCCGCTGCCCCGTGGCCGAGCCCCGCTGCGCCGTGGCTGTGCCCGCTCTGCGGGAAGTGACCCCGGGTCATTATTGCGCCTGCCACCGGCTGGACTGACAAGTTCTTTCCGAATGTAACCGCAAGGTTATAGAATATAGCAAAAGGGGGAAAAAGTGTGAAGAAAACCTGGATTTACCTGCTTCTCGCCGCCATGCTGTTCAATGTCGTTGCCTGCAGCCCGGCACCCCAGGCGCCCGCCGAAAAACCGATTACCGCCGTGGTCGGCTCCGAACCCAAGAGCATTGACCCCACCCTGAACAACGCAGTCGATGGCGCCATCTACATCATCCATTGCTTTGAAGGTCTTACCAAACTGGACAAAGAAGGCAAGGTTGTCGCCGGCATGGCCAAAGACTGGACCATGAGCCCCGACGGCAAGGAATTCACGTTCAATCTCCGGGATGCTAACTGGAGCGACGGCCAACCCGTGAAAGCGGCCGACTTCGTCTACTCCTGGCAGCGGGCAGTTGACCCGACCACCGCCGCCGAGTATGCTTACCAGCTGTTCTACATAAAGAATGCATCGAAGATCAACGGCACAGATGTCGCAACCACCCCCATGACTTAGGATATTCTCGATACCCTCGGCGTCGAGGCTCTTGATGAGAAAACCCTGAAAGTCACTCTGGAAGCTCCCTGCGCTTATTTCCTGGAGATCACCGCCTTCCCGACCCTGTACCCCCTGCGGGAGGACATCGTCAAAGGCAACGATCAGTGGGCCACTAAGCCGGAAACCTACATCGGCAACGGCGCTTACGTTCTGAGTTCCTGGTCGCACGGCGAGAAACTGGTCTTCACCAAGAACGACAACTACTATGACAAAGACAGCATCATCGCCAAAGAGCTGAACTTCCTCCTCATGGATGACCAGAACGCCATGCTCGCGGCCTACAAGAACGGCGAGCTTTTGTTCTCGGATGATGTTCCGACGACGGAAATCCCGGCCCTCCTGGCCTCCGGCGCCCTTCAGATTAAGGGTAACCTGGGCACCTATTTCTATGTCTTCAACACCAAAAAGGCTCCCTTTGACAACGTGAAAGTCCGGCAGGCCCTCAACTTGGCGGTCGACCGGGAATACCTGGTCAACGAAATTACCAAGGGCAACCAGCTCCCGGCCGGTGCTTTCGTCCCGGTGAACCTGCCCGACTTGGAAGACGGCTCCGATTTCCGGAAAGTCGGCGGCGATTACTATGATCCGACCACGGCCGGCTATGCGGCGAACGTGGAAAAGGCCAAGCAGCTCCTGGCGGAAGCCGGTTACCCGGGCGGCGCCAAGTTCCCGGCGTTTGAGCTGAAGTACAACACCAGCGAAGGCCACAAGCTGATTGCGGAGTACATCGCCTCCGAATGGAAGAAGAACCTCGGGATCACCGTCACCCTGCAGAACGAGGACTGGGCGGTCTTCCAGCAGAGCCGGACCGACGGTAACTACTTAGTTGCCCGTCACGGCTGGCTCGGCGACTATGTTGACCCCATGACCTTCCTGGATCTGTGGACCTCCAACAGCGGCCAAAACGATCCCAAGTGGTTCAACACCGAGTACGATAAGCTGATCGAAACCGCCAAAATGAATCCCGAGCGTAAAGTGCGCATGGATTCCATGCACGCGGCCGAAAACCTCCTGATGCGGGATATGCCGATTATGCCTCTGTACTACTACACCGACCTGCAGCTCGTCAGCCCGAAACTGAAGGGTATGGTGGGCTCCGCTCTCGGGTTTAAGTACTTCATGTGGTGCACAGTCGAAAAGTAATCCCGTTCTGCCAGGGCCTGGCCGGGAAACCGGCCAGGCCCTAGCTCTTTCTGATGCTCCGTTTAACCAAAACGCCTCACCGGGGCTCAACCCGGCGGGGCGTTTCTCGGTCATTTGGCAGATCAGGGCGTTTAGCGGTGGCTCGGCAGCCTTTTCTGGTAGGGTTGCAAACCTTGCCGCATTAGCTGTTCCTCCCAGAGCGTTTGCAGGAGCGCCAGTTCCTCTCGGTAATCGACCTTGGTTGTATCGGGGCTGTATTCTAGGGTCTCGGCCACTTCAATAGTAAAGCGGTCCGGCCCGAACTCGGTCCATTCCTGCTGCAGTTCCCGGTTGGGGTGCATCCCGCCGCTCAAACGGACTTTGGCGCCGTTGATGAGTCCCGGTAGGTTCTGACCGATCTGGAGGAAGTATTTGTTGTTGGCCTGGCAGCGGATGAGGATGATCCCCATGGGCAACTGGGTTTGCTGGTACTGCTGTTTCAGTTCCTTTTTGCGCTCCATCCTTATTCTCCTTATACCATGGTTTAGTACTCCATCTCCCGCAGCAGTCTGGCCAGGGTCTGGAACCGTTCGCCGATCAGTTCATCGTCCTTAGCCAGAGCCTGTCGGAAAAGGTGAATGTCTTCTTCGATTTTGGGGTTATCGGTGCAGACGGCCACCGTCATGGCGTCACCCTGCAGGCCGATCCGGTCGATTACCGGCTGTTCCGGGTCATAAAGCTCTGGCTGGCGGTAGGCTTCCCGGAAATAGAGCTGCGACCGGCAGATTAAAATCGCCAAGTCCAGCACCCGGTGCAGGGGCAGTTCTTCGGACTGGCGGGACCACTTCTCGCCGGTGTACCGCCAGACCTTGGCCGATATGTCCACCCGGCCCCGGTCGTTCCACTGGGCCAGGCCCAGGGAGAGGCCTTTGGCGTCGGATGCTGGGGCATAGCGGCCGTCAACATTTTCGTAGTTGTCGGAGACAATTACCGGCTTATGTTTGAGCGTGGTTGGTATTTTCACTGCGGATTCTCCCTTCAGAACAGCTGATTATAGTATTAGTGAATTACAAATTCACTAATATTATAAATCGAACGGGGCACGCCTGTCAAGCTGTGTGGCGGAAAGAAAAACCATACCGTACCCGGTTTAGGTAAAGCATCCGGGCACGGCATGGATTGGGGGAGGGCGGTGTTTATTTGCCGGTCAGGAGCAGACCAGATTCACGTTCAAAGTGGTAAGACAGCATGATCCGCCCGTCTCCGGTCAAGGCCCGGAGATAAGGTACTCCGGCCTGGATCGACAAGACGGTTTCAGCATGCATGGTGGCCAGGTTGACCCGGACGACGCGGTATATCTGCTCTTCTGGCTGCTGCCCGGCTTTATACGGTCCGGCGGCGATGTAGGCCAGGTACCTTCCGTTATATAGGGGATTATTGCCTGGTTCAAAGAGGGGGTGCTGGTTTGCCGGGTCGGAGAAAGCAACCGGGGCAATCGCATTGGCTGCCGGCTGGAGCAAATCGCTGCCGGCCGCCAGGTCCATCATCCGGATGCCAAATGGAGAGCGCGATGCCGACTCACTTGGCTCCGTCGCCCCAAACCGCAGATCGGGAATCGGATACCTGATATTGGTGTAATCGAGCCCTTGCAGCAGGTTGATACTGCGGTCGATGTACTGCCGGTCCGGGGCACTCACATTGACCGTCATGGCGCCCCAATAACCTTCATAGCCGGAAAGCGGGGCGATTATGGCGGTATCCTGAGCCGAATACTGCGGCACCAGAATATAGGATAATTCCATTATCCCATCGTTTACCGGCAGGGGGGACGCGAGCTTCCTGATTTCACCGGTCTTCAGGTCATAGAGGTGGAGACCGTCGCGGTCGGTAAAAGTGATCCGCTGCCGGTCAGCGCTGACGTCGTACCCGGCAAAGAAAGAATCGTCAGCCAAGACGGCTTTGACCGCCTCGGGCAGGGGTACAGGGCTGCCCACCGGCTTTAAGTCCAGACCGGTGACATAGAAGCGGTCGGTAAATTTAAAAATCAGCTGATCGGGCAGGATCCGGACCCCGTGCAGCCGATTGCCGTCGCTTTGGGGCAACTCCAGTTGGTGCAGAACCTGTCCGGCAGCAGGGTCGTAAACCGAGAAAGTGACCGTCGTTTCCGAGTCCGGCCGGGTGAGGTCGGAGCGGCGTTCGCCCCGCAGGAACAGATCAGAGCCCAACTCAGTGCCGTAAACGGGGATGGGCTGGGTATACACCAGGTCTTCCGCTCCAAAAACCGCCGGATTAAGGGGAGTATAGTCGCCTGTGATGGCTACCAAATGGGTCGGCGGGTATTCGTAGCGCACACTCTTATAGCAGAGGCTTTGGTCTTCCCGTTCCTTCAGGGTAATATGGGTGCTGCGGCCCACCCGGCCCGTATCCTGATTGGCGATGGAGTCGATCCGGACGGAGTAGGTGTGCTGCTCCGGATCGTAGGTGACCTCTGCCAACACCAGGCTCCAGGGATTGCCGGCGGTGTAGTGAATCTGTTCGCAGTAAACCGGTACCGTCGTGGCTCCCGGCTCGATCCCGATGCCTTTTTCCAGTTCCGCCATCAGGTCAAACTCCAGGTCAATATTGAAATAAGCCCGGAGCTTCGCCTGAACCTGCGCCGGGGTTGGGATTCGGATCATGCTGTGGGTGGCGTCGGAGGAAAGGACAGTGGCTTCGCCGTCCTTGACCAGGCGCATCAGTGCAAAGTTAATGAGAAAAAACCGGTCGCCGATGGCCGCCGGGTCAGTAAACTCGCAATTTTGGACGGTGGTGATGCCGTCAAAGAGATAGTCGGACCAGAGCCGCTCCAGCTCGGCCGGGTCAGTGATGGTTACCAGATTAGCCGCCTCGGGCTGGGACGGTTCCTGGTTATTGGCGGCGGAGTTACCAGGCAGAGCCGGTGGTTGGCAACCGGCCGCGGCGAGGAGCACAAGCAGCAGCCAGGCAGTATGAAAGAGCAGCGATTTTCGCATATACCCATCTCCAAAGGTTTAATGGCTAACCAAGTATATGTCGTCCGGCTGGTCCCGGAAGTTCCCGTCGGAAAAAACGCCCGGCTCCCGCCAGAAACTGGCCGGAGCCGGGAGGAGGTACTCTGATGCGGCCTCTGGCTACTGCGACAGAACATCTGCCGCTTTCTTCGCCCAGAGCGGGTCAGCTAAAAGCGCCCGGCCGATACCCACCAGGTCCGTTTTTCCCTCCCGGACGAGGCGGTCGGCCAGGTCCGGAGCGGTGATGCCGCCGGTAACCAGCAGCGGCACCGGGGTAACGGCTTTGATGGCGACCGCATGGGAAACGAAATACCCAGGTCCGGCTCCTTCCGGACGGTAGCCGCCCAGGCCGCCGGTGATATCCAAAAGGTCAACGCCCGCTTCCACCAGGTGCGGCGCGGCGTAGAGCGCGTCGGCCACGGTCAGGCCGCCGGGAATGAGGTCGTCCGCCCCCAGACGGTAGAAGACGGGGTAAGTGGGGCCGACAGCGGAGCGCACCGCCCGGGTTACCGCAAGCGGCAGGCGCAGACGGTTTTCCGGGCTGCCTCCCCAGTCATCCTCGCGCCGATTTGTCAGCGGAGAATAGAACTGGTTCAGCAGGTAACCGTGGGCGCCGTGGATCTCGACGGCGTCAAAACCGGCCTGTTGCGCCCGGACGGCGGCGGCGGCAAAGGCCTGGACGATTTCTTGGATCTCTTCAACCGCCAGCGCCTGCGGGATTACTCCGCCCGGTTGTTTGGGGTGCGGTACGGCGGAGGCGCCTAGCGGCGTCCGGCCTAAGGTGGCCGGGGTCGTGTTGCTCCCGGCGTGGGTGATCTGAATGGCGGCGGCAGCGCCGGCGGCCTTAATGGTGTGCGCCAGCGCCCGCAGGCCCGGGATCCGTTCATCCCGGTCGATGGCGACCTGACGGGGATTGGCCCGTCCGGAGGGATGGACGAAGCTGTGCTCGGTGATGACCAGAGCGACGCCGGCCATAGCCCGCTCGGCGTAATGCTCGTGCATAGCCGGAATAATTTCGCCCTGGTCGGTGGACTGGTTATTGGCCATGGGGGGCAGGACGATCCGGTTGCGCAGAGAGATGGATTTAAGCACGAATGGGGATAGAAGGTTGGGCATTGTGACACCTCCGGTGATGGTTATTTACTGTCCAAAGAGACGATTCCCGTGGGGCCGCCAGTCTTTTCCCACCAGCGGTTCTCCAGGTGAGGAGTAAAGCCGATGGCGTAGTAGAACATCTGGCCGGAGCCGACATAAGCGACCTTAGCGCCCAGTTCCCCGCAGCGCCGGACTCCTTCCAGCACCACCGCCCGCCCGAGGCCACGCCGGCGAAAATCGGGGTCGGTAGCCACCGGCTCGACAATGGCGTAATCGGTGCGCGGTTCATACCACATACCGCAGTAAGAAACGAAGCGGCCGTCGGGAGCCTGTACCGCCAGGGTCAGCTCTTTGTTGAAATCAGGACCGGATTGGGATTTGATGCGGCCGGGGATTTCGCCAAGCGGCGGTTCGCCTGGGTGATTAAAACCGCGCCACAGTACGCGGTTAACCCGGTGCAGGTCGTTTCCCTCGGCTAAGGTGACGATCCGATAGCCCTCCGGCAGGGGTGGCGGCGGAGGCGGTACGGGGAGGAGGTACCGAGCCGTCTTTTCGTACTCGTCGGTAGCCGAAAAACCCAAATCCCGGGCGATGTTGGCCCATTCCGTATCCGGGGCAAAGATATTGGCTTTCAGACTGCGGGTTCCATCCGGCTCCTCCCGGGACAGGCGGGCCCAAGCGTACTCCAGCATCTCCCGCTTCAAATAGCCAAACCGGGGGTCAAAAGAAAACCAGACCTCGCCCAGGCCCTGCTCGTAGGTGGCCAGGGCGACTACCTCGCCGTCTGCCTCCCAGACCCCGACGCGGGAGAGCTGGGTTTCATCCAGGTAGGGTAAAGAGAACATCCACTCCCAGCGGTTCCACAACCAATTGCCGTACGGGTAGCCCGGCTCGTAGATGCGGAACAGGAAATCCCGGACGCGGAAAAACTCGGGCGTGAAACCGGGTACGCTGGTGTAGGGGCGCAGTTTGATTCCCACGATATCTCCCCCTTGGCGGCGGTCAGGCGCGATTGCGGATTACTTGCGCGGGCAGGGCCCCTCCATGGTGATGAAATCGGCACGGCCCATGGCAAACCCGAACTGCTCCAGCGCCGCTTTAATCTCCCCGCGTTTGGGGTCAAACATGCATTTCACCTGGGGGATGCCGGCCGCAGCCGCTTTCTGCCGGGCAAACTCCAGGCAGGTTGCCGGATCGCCGCTGAACAGGGCAACGTGCAGGGCCTGATCCGGCATGAACCGGGCGCCCAGGACGACGACCGCGCCGGTGGCCGGATCGGCGTAGACCTTGCCTTCGGCGGCAAAGGCGGCACAAACCGACGGGTTAAAGGCGTAGAAGGTGCGGTTAAAGATCACAAAGTCAGACCAGGCGGCTTTTAAGGGCAGGAGGAGTTTTGCGGCCTGTGCCGGGTTGGTCACCGGCTGAAATGAGGCCGCCGGTTTGGCTGCTGCCTGGGCGGGGACATCCAGGGTGGCTTCCTGGAAGGTGCCGGCGACGCGCAGGCCGTACCGCTCGGCCAGGCCCTTGCTGACGACATTGGTTAAGTTGGTGTACATCCGCAGGGCGGGAATCTTCTGCAGCGTGGCTAGTTCGAAGAACCGGTCGTAGAAACGCTTGCCGATTCCCCGTCCCTGGAAGGCCGGATCCACCCGGAGGGTCTCCAGCCAAGCGGAGCCGTCGGGGATGAGCGAGTACTTGCCAACGGCCACGACCTCGCCATCGACTTCGCCGACGATGAGTTCTCCCTCCCGGTCAGCCACCCAGGCGTCGTAGACGGCATCCAGATAGTGCAGGCTGGGCGTGGCCTTGCCTTCGGCTTCGACGGCTTTCGCCCGGTCTTCGGGTTTGGCGCGGCGGATGGAAATAGCCAAAATATCCCCCCTCAACATTGGTTATTATCCTCTTTCGCTGCCGCCGCCGTAAACCCTGCCAGCCAAGCCCGGTGATTTGACGGCTTGTCCGGTAGAGAACATATGCAGGTCAGAGAATTAAATAGAGGTACAGGCGCTGCGGTCGCCGTTGGTCCATCGGCTTGTGCTCAGGGTTCTGCCTGACCTTGGCTCCGGCGGGAGGTTAATCCGACTGGTCGCAAAATGTGTGACTACTCTGGCCCCGGTATCGTCTGGTTGGCCCCGGTGGCATTTTCATCTTTTTCCGGGGAAATCCCTGTAATGAACAAAAATTTGGTATAATCAAGTTAATTGACTGAAGACCGGCTTGGGCTGGGAGGAGAGGGGGATAAAATTGCCGTTCTGTACCAATTGCGGGACGAAGTACGAAACGGGCACCAAGTTCTGCGGCAGCTGCGGGAATCGGGTGGAGTTTAAGCCGGAAGAGGCGGCTCCGGCGCCGGCAGCGCCGGTAGCTCCGGCGGCACCGGCTGCGCCGGAAGCACCGGTAACGCCACCGGCGGCCCCGGCACCGGAAGCGGAGAAAACGCTGTGGGAAGGCAAGCCTTCCGGGCTCACCGCGCGGATGCTAGACAAGGCCAAGCTGAACGCGACGACCTTCATTCTGACCAACCAGCGGATTATCGTTAAATCGGGTCTCATCGCCAAGAAGCAGGACGAAATCGAGCTGGTGCGGGTGCAGGATATCCAGCTGCGGCAGGATCTGAAAGACCGGGTGCTGGGGGTGGGCGACATCCTCGTCTTCTCCACCGACCGGACTACCCCGGCGCTGGAGCTGATTGACGTCCGCGACGCCTTTGAGGTGCGCGAAAAAATCCGGACGGCGGTGCGGGAAGAAAAGCATCGGCTGGGAACGAATTACCGCGAGATCGTTTAGGAAGCCGACCCGGCTTCTTAGGGCCTGTTTACCGGAAGGTTGGCAGGCTTTTTTTATAACGCCGGCGAACCCTGCGGATTTTCGGCTGGTGCGGTCGGCAGTATCGGCTGGGAGGAGTGGAAAGGTGGAGGATTTGGAAGGCTTGAATGGCGCCGCTTTTTTCTGCTCTTGGAGCGGGGGCAAGGATTCTTGCCTCGCGCTGCACCGGGCGATAGAGGCGGGCGGGGAGCCCCGGTTACTGCTGACCGTGCTGACCGAGCAGGGCGAGCGTTCCCGGTCCCACGGTTTGGCGCGGTCGGTGCTGGCGGCCCAGGCGGCGGCGCTCTCGCTCCCGCTCCGGACGGTGGCCGCATCCTGGGGTGATTACGAAGCGCAGTTCGGCTCGGCCTTGCGGGGAATGCGGACGGAAGGGATCGGCGCCGGTGTCTATGGCGACATCGATGGGGAAAGCAACCGGGTGTGGGCTGAGCAGACCAGCCGGAGCACCGGGATCGGGGCGTATCTCCCTTTATGGCAGAAAAACCGGTCGGACATATTGGATGGGTTCCTTGGCCTCGGCTATCAGGCGATGATCGTGGCGGCGCGGGCGGATCGGATAGAACGATCCTGCCTGGGCCAAATGCTGACCCGTGAGTTATGCGCGGAGTTTGGCCGCCGGGGGATTGACCCCTGCGGAGAGAATGGTGAGTTCCACACGGTCGTCCTGGCTGGCCCGCTCTTTCGCCGCCCGGTGGCGGTGGCGCCGCAGGGGATGGTTTGGCGGGACGGGTATTGGTTTCTTGATCTGGCTCTGGCAGATGACCATACATCGTTAGGCACTGCCCCGGCGGTCAGCGGCTCCGATTGACAAGGACGGTTTCGTCAGTCAGGGTATGGAGAGGAAAAAGCCCGGCCATAGAGAAAATACTATTGTCTTAAAATAACATTTGAGGAGGAATCGGCATGATACTCACGACTACCCCGCAGATTGAGGGGAAGCGGATTATCCAGTACAAAGGGATCGTTTTCGGGGAAGTAATCGCCGGGGTCAATTTCCTCAAAGACTTTGCCGCTGGTCTGTCCAACATCTTCGGCGGCCGCTCCCGGTCGTACGAAGGCGAACTGCTGGAGGCAAGGGAATCGGCGATGCGGGAGATGGAGGAGAGGGCTGCCGCCATTGGCGCGAACGCGGTGGTGGGGGTGGACATCGACTACGAGGTCTTGGGTGAGCACAGCAATATGCTGATGGTCACCGCCTCCGGCACGGCCGTGGTGGCGGAATAGGGATGGCGGGGGGGGCAAAAATCCGCAACCGCGATATCCTCCTGTCGCATGGCGACATCGCCGCGCGGCAGATCGTCCTGGATGTGACTGAGCGGGTGCTGCAGGCCCTCGACGCTTACCGGCGGGTCAAGGCCTTCGTGCGTTTGGACGGGGATTGGCTCACGGTCGGCAACCGGCAGTGGAACCTGGCCGGGAAGAAACATATCTATGTGTTTACCGCTGGCAAGGCGGGCAACCATATGGCGATGGCCATGGATGAAATTCTGGGACAACGGCTGACCCGGGGGGTGGCCATCGTTAAAATCGTGGAAGAAACCGACCATTACGCCAATACCGAGGTCTTCGTGGGCGGACACCCCCTGCCGAACTCCGAAGGCGGGAGGGGCTGCCGGCGGATGCTGGAACTGGTTGACCAGGCCGGACCGGACGATTTGTTTATCCTGCTCTTAAGCGGCGGCAGTACGGCTTTGATGGGTTACCCGGTGGAGGGAATCACCCTCGAAGAAAAGATCGCCGCCACCGATACGATGCTCAAATCCAACATGCGGGTGATGGACATCAATGTCATCCGGGGCCACCTGTCGCAGATGAACCGGGGACGCCTGGGGCAGCGGATCGAACAGCGGGGCGCTGAGATCATCAGTCTGAATATCTGGGATGCTTTGGACTGGCCGCCGATTATCGATTACGGTGAGCCGGTGGCGATGCGGGGGACGCCGGTCGGACCGGACTACTCCACCTTTGCCGATGCGCGTCAGCTCATCGCCCAATATGGCCTTGCCGGGCGTCTGCCCCCGCGTGTGGAAGACTACATCATGCGCGGTACGAAAGCACAGGAAACGCCCAAGACCATCCGCCGGGCAACTTATTTCATGCTGAACATCCTGGCCGACTCCTGCCGCCATGCCGCCGAGGCGGCGCAGGCGATGGGGATTAACCACCTGGTCCTCACCACCAGCCTGGAGGGGGAGAGCAAAGACGCGGGGATGGTGCTGGCCGGGATTGCCAAAGAGATCAAGCGGTACAATCGGCCCTTGCCGCCGCCCTGCTTGGTGTTCACCGCCGGCGAAACCAGCACCCGCATAGTGGACAACCGGGAAATCCGGGGGCACGGCGGACCTTCCCAGGAGATGGTCACCGGCTTTGCCCTTGTGGCCCAGGAGGCCCCCGGGGCCTGCCTGCTGTCCATCGATACCGAGGGCACGGATGGCACCACCAGTGTGGCGGGTGGGATTACCGATTCCCAGACCAGTCGCTTGGCTGAGGCGGCGGGAGTGGACTTGAGGGAGGCCTTGCGGGGCCACGCCACGTACGAAGCCCTGTCCCGCCTGGGGGACTGTGTCTTTACCGGCAATACGGGCACCAACTTATGCGATTTCAATGTCCTCTACGTGCCAAAAATATAGTCCGGCAGCGAAAGGAAGGAGTAAGCATGGCCAGTACCCGGATCAAAGACCTGAAGGCCAGGCAAATATTGGACGCTAAGGGCAAACCTATGCTGGAGGTGGATGTGATTACCGAAGGAGGGATAATGGGGCGGGGCGCCTCGCCCTCCGGAATTTCGGCCGGCTCCCACGAAGCCTTTGTCCTGCGGGACAATGATCCGGCGTGGTTTGGGGGCTTGAGTGTGTTTAGGGCGGTGGAGATCGTCCACCACCAGATCGCCCCGGCGCTCTTGGGGATGGAGGTAACGGAGCAGGCCGCCATCGATCAGGTATTACTTGATCTCGACGGCACGGAATACAAAACCAATCTGGGCGGCAACACCCTGGGGAGCGTCTCGCTCGCCTGCATCCGGGCGGCAGCCAATACCCAGAACCTGCCCTTGTACCGGTACTTAAACCCGGGGGAAATTACGACGATCCCGCTGCCGACGGTGAACTATATTTCCGGCGGCAGCTACCAGAAAGGTTCGATGCCCTTCCAAGAGTGCACGGTCGTCCCTTACCGGGCGCAAACGATCCTGGAAGCGGTCCATATCCTGTACCAGATGTACCAGATGGTGCCGGCGGTAATCCAGGACTACCAGAACGGGCGGCCGGCCGTCCCGGGCGGGCTTTCGGGTTGGCAGTCGTCCAGCCCGGACCCGACGGTCGCGTTTGATATTTTGTATGAGACGGCGCGGCGCTGCGGGGCGGAGGAAAAGATCGCTTTTGCGGCCGACTGCGCGGCGAGTGAGCTGTATAACGCGGAGCGCAACACCTACGATTATGTCGGCACCGAAGTTGACCTGGATACGGTGCTGGGCAAGCTCCGGGAGCTGACCACCAAGTATAACTTCCTGTATGTGGAGGACCCGGTGGACGAGAACGACTGGGAGGGCTGGCAGAAAGCGGCGAAGGTGCTTGACCGGACCATGCTGGTGGGCGATGACCTGACCGTGACCAACATCCGGATGCTCCGGCAGGCAGTGGAGAAGCAGGTCTGCCAGGCGTTTATCTTAAAGCCAAACCAGGTCGGGACGATCACCGAGACCATCGCTGCGGTTAAGTACGCCCGCGACCATGGGATAATTACCATCCTCTCCGTCCGGGCGGGCGGGGCGGGGGAGGACCCAAGCTTTGACTTCGCGATTGCCTTTGGCAGTTGCGCGGTCAAGCACGGCCCGCCGAAAAACGGTGAGCGCGTGTACGGCATCAACTTCCTCACCCGGGTGGCGGACGAATACCCGGCGGCCCGGCCTTACGATTTCACTCCCCACATCCGGTTTTAGGGGTGGGTAAACAACGCCGGAAGATCTGTCGCTGCCGGAAGTTAGTATCCGGTTTCAAGTCGGGACAAGGCTGTCAGAAAAGGAGAGATTGCGGATGCTGAGTATTGATCTTACCGGACGGGTCAGCCTGGTCACCGGCGCGGGCCGGGGGATCGGGGCTACCGTCGCCCTACAACTGGCGACGGCCGGAGCAAAACTGGTACTGGTGGACCAAAACGGGCCGGCGCTCGAAGAAACAGCCTCCCAGATTCGGGCGGCGGGCGGTGAGGCCATAGTCTGCGTCGGCGATGTGGCGGACCCGGGGCTCGCGCCGGCGGTGGTGGCGGCCGGGGTGGAGCGGTTTGGCACGATCGATATCCTGGTCAATGACGCGGCCATCAATATCCGGGAGAAGGCCATGGAAGTGGAACTTGAGCACTGGGACCGAATTCTGGCGGTCAATTTGCGAGGTTATTTCCTGTTTCGCGGGAGGCGGCCCGGCCGATGCTTGCCCAGGGGCGGGGAAGTATCGTCAATATCAGCTCCGAGCTGAGCTTCGTTGGCTCGGCCACCGGTCAGGTGGCGTACTCTGCCAGCAAAGGCGGAATCAACCAGCTCACCCGGACCCTGGCGGTGGAATGGGCCGGCGGGGGCGTCCGGGTGAACGCGGTAGCGCCGGGGATGACCGTTACCCCCCTGGTCGAGGAACGGCTGCAAAATGAAATGTACCGGCAGATGTGCATCAGTGAAGTGCCCTTAAAGCGCCTGGCGGTGCCGGCGGATATCGCGGGCGCGGTCGTGTTCCTAGTGTCGGACCTGGCAGGGTTTATTACCGGCCAGGTGCTGGTGGTGGATGGGGGCTACACCATCGTTTAGAGTTCCGCCCGGCGGCAAGGGATAATGGGAGGTGGTCAGATGGAGCTAAGGTCGTGGACAGTCGAACTGGGGCGGACCGGAATCAAGGTTTCCCAACTGTGTTTTGGTACGGAGCATATCAATATTTACACGCCGGAACTGGGCGGTAAGCTCCTGGCGGATGCGGCCCGTCTGCACGGGGTGTTTTTCTGGGATACGGATATGGTTTACGGTAGTCATCCGCAGATCGCAGCGGGATTGGAGTTGGTGCGGCGTCCGGAGGTGGTCGTCTGCACCAAGACGTACGCCATCACCGCGCCGGCGGCGGAGCAGGACTTGGAGCGAATGTTTACCGAGTTGCGGACGGATTATCTCGATCTGGTGCTGCTGCACCGGGTGCGGGTGGGCCTGGACCAAGCCCAGCCGGCACTCGATGTCCTCACCCGGGCAAAAGCGCAGGGCCGGATCCGGGCGGTGGGCATCTCGACCCATTTCGCCTCCATCGCCCGGCAGGCGGCGGAGCATCCGGCGGTCGAAGTGGTCTGCGTCCCCCTCAACCGGGATGGTTCCCGGATTGATGAGGGCGACCGGGCCGGGATGATCGAGTCTCTGCGGGCCTGCCACGCCACCGGGAAGGGGACCTACGTGATCAAGACCCTGGGGCGGGGGGACCTGGTGCACGACGTCAAGGGGGCGCTGGAGTGGGTGCTGCAGTACAGCGACTGCATTGATGTCCTGAACATCGGTTTCGCCAACATCGCCGAACTGCGGGAAGACCTTGAGATTATCAACCGGTACTGTGCCGGTAAAGGGGGTAAGCCGACAGCATGAACCGGATGATTATCCACGGCGGGCTGATTATGTCGTTCATTAACGAAGCGTACGAGGCGATGAAGGTCGAGCGCGCCGATATCCTGATCAAGGGCGGCCGCATCGCGCAGATCGGTCGGGAAATCGCGGTCAATCACGGGGACCGGGTGATCGACGCCACGGACAAACTGATTATCCCCGGGCTGATTAATGCCCATAACCACTGCCTGACCACGGCGGTGTGCCGGGGGATGACCGATGACTATAACCGGGAGCGGTACGGCGGGGCGGCGATCTACAGCCGGGTGTTTCCGCTGAAACGTCTGGCTTTGCAGCACCTGGACGAAGAAGAACTGGCATCCCTGCTGCAGTTAAACCTGGCGGAAGCGATCAACTCCGGCACCACCACCATCGCCGAGCAGTGTACCGGCCGGGAGATGGAGCTGTTTATCCATTTGGCGGATTCGGTCGGATTGCGGGCCTGCGTTTCGCCCATGTTCACCAGCGGCAAAAACCTCCCGGAAGCCTCCCGGTCCGGTCAGGTAGAACTCGCGACCGTCCGGGAGGAGTTCGCGGTCCTGGAAGAAAACGTCCGGCTGCACGAGCGGTACGACGGCAGCGCCGGCGGCCGGATCAGCATCTGGCTGGGGCCCCACGCGCCGGAATCCTGCTCTACCGCTTTGCTGCGGGAGGTCCGGCGGGTTGCCGATCAGAAAGGGATGCGGATTATGACCCACCTGGCGCAGACCCGGGTGGAAGTACGGAAGATAAGAGAGCGGTTTGACCGGACGCCGGTGGAGTACCTGGCGGACATCGGTTTGTTGGGCCCGGATGTGGTAGCAGCCCACGCCGTCTTCACCAGCGACAGCGACCGGCAGCTGATCAAGGAGTACGGGGTGAATGTGGCCCACTGTCCCCAGGTGTTTGCCAAGGGCGGGATGATCGCTCCCTTCCACCCCTATACCTCCATTGGCGTTAATGTGGCCATCGGTACCGACAGCTATTCCATGGATGCCTTGGCCGAGATGCGGATGGCGGCGATGGTGGGCAAGATTCAGACCGGCAACGCCCATTCGGTCACTGCCAGCGACGCCTTCTTTGCGGCGACCGTCGGCGGCGCGATTGCGCTGGCCCAGAGCGACCTCGGGCGCCTGGCCCTGATCGCCCTGCTGCAGGCCGGGCGCGGGCGCCTGGCCGTCGGGCAGAGAGCGGACCTGCTGGTCCTGAACCTGCGCCAGGCCCATATCCAGCCGGTGGCTTACCCGGTCATTAGTCTGGTCTACCACGCCCAGAGCACCGATATCGAATATGTCATCATCGACGGCTGGGTGGTTAAGGACCACGGACAGATCTTCGGTCTGGATCAGGCCGCTCTGGCCGACCGGGCAGCGCAGGCGGCGGACAAGGTGTGGGCGCTGGCCCGGGAAGAGGGAGCGCTGTAGCCGGGCGGCGGATCCAGTAGTTTCCGATAGTTCGGTTCCAGATGGGATGCTCCCGGTGGACCTTACCAACTCATCGACACGGCAGATTATGAAGACGAGGTGTTAGCGGATGAAGATACTGGCCATTATGGGTAGCCCGCGTCTAGGTAATACCTTCCGGACGGTGCAACAGATCGAGCAAGAAATGAAGCAGATCGACGCGGCGGTGGATTTTGAGTATCTGCAGCTAAAGGACGTGCATTTGGAGCCGTGCCGGGGCTGCTTTGTCTGTGTCGCGAAGGGAGAAAATTACTGTCCGATTCAAGACGAGCGGGAGCAGATCGCGGCCCGGCTGTCCGGAGCGGACGGGATCATCCTGGCCACCCCAAGCTACGCGTTCAACGTTTCCGGTCTGATGAAGCAGTTTATTGATCGGTTTGCTTACATCAGTCACCGGCCCCGCTTTTTCGATAAGTACGCCTTACTGGTAGTGACCTCCGGGGGCGGCGGACTGCCCGAAACCCTCAAGTACCTGGAGCTGATCAGCCGCAGCTGGGGGTTTACCGTCGCCGGCAAACTCGGCGTAATGCAGCACCCGACGATTCAGACCACCGCCAAGACCCAGCAGAAGATTACCGCTGCTGCCGGGCAATTGTATCGGGCGATCCGGTCCGGTAAGCCGG